>DASXJN010000107.1:0-12012 GCA_036497365.1 Jatrophihabitantaceae bacterium
GCGGACGACAGCGCGGCGGTGCCGGCCTCGGTCAGCGCGGCCAACTGCCCACGTCGGTCCGTGGTGCAGTCCTGCCGCTCCACCCAGCCGCGCTCCTCGAGCCGCGAAATGGCGTGCGAGAGCCTGCTGCGCGAGGAGCGCGTCGCCTCGGCGAGTTCGCTCATCCGCATCGTGCGGCTCGGCTTCTCGGACAGCCGGACCAGGATCTCGTAGTAACCGTGCGGCATGCCCGAGTCGGCCTGCAGCTGATGGTCGAGCGCGTCGAGCAGCATCGTGGTCGCCTCGATGTAGTTGCGCCACGCACGCTGCTCGTCGCCGCTGAGCCATCGCGTCTCGGTCACGATTCGGAGGATACCCAGGATGATAGTTGAGCTTTCAACTTTAATGGAGTACCGTGAACATCATGTCGATCCATCGCCTCAATCATGCCGTCCTGTACGTGCGCAACGTCGAGCGCAGCGTCACCTTCTACCGTGACGTCCTCGGGTTCACCGCGCTCGAGCAGATGAGCATGCGCGGCGCGGCGTTCCTGCGCGCGGCCGGGTCGACCAACGACCACGACCTCGGCCTGTTCGAGATCGGCGATGCCGCGGGAGCGTCCGGGGCCGGCCGGACGACCGTCGGCCTGTACCACCTGGCCTGGGAGGTCGACACGCTGCGCGACCTCGAGGCGATCGCCGGCAAGCTCGCCGAGGCCGGCGCGATAGTGGGTGCGTCCGATCACAGCACCACCAAGTCGCTCTACGGACACGACCCGGACGGGCTGGAGTTCGAGATCGCCTGGATCGTGCCGGCCGACCTGCTGGACGAGAGCGCCATTGCCGGCCGGACGGGCATCCGTCCGCTCGACATCGCCCGCGAGATCGAGCGCTACGGCGCCGAGACGCCGGGCGGGATCGGGATCAGCCGCGTCCTCAGTTAGCACTAATTCGGGCGCGGGTACCTCTCGAGCAAGTGATTTCGAAGCTCGAGAGAAACGGGGTACACATGCTCGGCCTGATCATCACTTTGCTCATCGTCGGCCTGATCGCCGGCGCGCTGGCCCGGCTGCTGGTGCCGGGCAAGGACCCGATCGGCATCGGCGGCACGATCCTGCTGGGGATCGTCGGCTCGTTCATCGGCGGCTTCCTCGGCTGGGCGCTGTTCGGCCACGACAAGTCGCAGGGCGCGCTGCAGCCGTCCGGGATCATCGGCTCGATCATCGGTGCGGTCATCGCGCTGCTGATCTACCGCCACGTCAGCGGACGGAACCGGTCCTCGCTGCGGATGCGGTAACCGACCGACGCGAACCATCGCCGGCCCCGGCACCGTAATCGGTGCCGGGGCCGCGCTCTAGAATTTGCAGGTGATCGAAGCAGGAACCGCAGCAGCCCCGCCCGCGATGCGCGCACTGTTGCTCGAGCAGATCCATCCGGACGCCGAGACGCTGCTGCACCTGGCCGGGTTCTCGGTCGAGACCGTCGCACGCGCGCTCGACGAGGGCGAACTCGCCGCCTCGCTGGCCGGCGTCGCGCTGCTCGGAGTCCGGTCGAAGACGCACGTCACCGAGCGCGTCCTGGACGCTGCCCCCGATCTCGTCGCGGTGGGCGCGTTCTGCATCGGTACGAACCAGATCGATCTCCAGTACGCCTCCGAACGCGGCGTCACCGTCTTCAACGCCCCGTTCTCCAACACCAGATCGGTCGTCGAGCTGGCGATCGCCGAGATCATCGCCATGACGCGGCGGTTGACCGAGAAGAACGACCTGATGCACCGCGGCGTGTGGGACAAGTCCGCCGACGGTGCGCACGAGGTGCGCGGGCGCACGCTGGGCATCGTCGGCTACGGCAACATCGGCACCCAGCTGTCCGTCCTCGCCGAGAACCTGGGCATGAAGGTGCTCTTCTACGACACCGCCGACCGGCTGGCCCTGGGCAACGCGCGGCGCTGCGTGTCGATGGCCGAGCTGCTGGCCGAGGCGGACGTGGTGACCCTGCACGTCGACGGCCGGGCGTCGAACAAGAGCCTGTTCGGCGAAGCCGAGTTCGCGCGGATGAAGCACGGCGCACTGTTCCTGAACCTGTCACGCGGGTTCGTCGTCGACTACGCCGCGCTGCGCGACCGGGTCGTCTCGGGCGCCATCGCCGGCGCGGCCGTCGACGTCTTCCCGGTCGAGCCCAGGGGACGCGGCGACGAGTTCGTCTCCGAGCTGCGCGGCCTGGACAACGTGATCCTCACCCCACACATCGGCGGCTCCACCGAAGAGGCCCAGCAAGACATCGGGGTGTTCGTGGCCGGCAAGCTGCGCGACTTCGTCCGCGAGGGCAGCAGTTCGATGAGCGTGAACCTGCCCGGCCTGACGCTGCCGCGGCCGCTGGACACCAACCGGCTGATCATCATCCACCGCAACGTGCCCGGCGTGATGGCCACGATCAACGGGGTGTTCGCCGAGCACAAGGCCAACGTCGAGGCACAGCTGCTGGGCACGCGCGGCGAGTTCGGTTATGTAGTCACCGACATCAGCGCGAACTACACCGACGAGATGCTCGAGCAGCTCGAGACGCTGCCGGAGACCGTCCGGTTGCGCGTCGTCGCCTGACCGTTAGTCCCGGCTTGCTTACGGGAATCTAACAAGGCAAGCTGGGGGCGCGCGGGGGCGTCGACCGAATCCGCCGCGGGGGCTGACACTCCGGAGTTCCCCGCAGATGCGTTCCTCTCGTCCGATCCTGTCCCTTATCTCCGTCCTCGGCCTGGTGCTCTCACTGGTCGCCTTCGCCTCGCCCGCCGACGCGGCCCGGGTCCGCACGCCGAAGGCGCCGCGGCACTACACGAGTGCGATCGAGTCGCTGGCGCCGTACGTCGGCCAGACCTCCTGCGATCCGAAGACGCGCACCGGCACCCGAAAGCTGGCGAAACTGCTCGTCCACACCTACCCCGGGACGACCTACGCGACCACCTACCCGTGCGGCACCGACGGTTCGCAGAGCGAGCACTACGAGGGCCGCGCGATCGACTGGATGGTCTCGGCGAAGAACAAGCAGACCCGCGCGGACGCCAAGTCGTTCATCCACTGGTTGCTCGCCAAGGACCAGTACGGCAACACCGACGCGATGGCTCGCCGGCTCGGCGTCATGTACGTGATCTTCGACAACCGGATGTGGGGCTCGTGGGACGGGCAGTGGGAGGACTACAACAACTGCCAGTCCAAGAAGATGCAGAAGCCGGCCTACGACAACGCCTGCCATCGCACCCACGTGCACATCTCGCTGTCGTGGAACGGCGCGCGCGCCAAGACCACCTTCTGGACCGGACGCACCTATCGCACCGACTGGGGCCCGTGCGTGCGCAAGCACCACAAGTACGCCCCGAAGTGGAGCAAGCCGAATCGCACCGGCTGCGCCCACAACTGACCGTCCCTCCTTGTTTTGGTATCGACCGCCCATAACGATCATGAAAATCTGGTCGGTCGATACCAAAACAAGGGGTGTGAGAACGGTGTCGGGGACGGGCATCCTGCTACTGCTTGCAACGGTTACCGGGCAGTAATAAGCTGTAGTTACTCGCTGGTAACTTGCGGATCCAGCGGTACACCAGGCAGGAGCGAAGGCGGCACCATGAGTCACTTCAAGAGCAACGTCCGCGACGTCGAGTTCAACTTGTTCGAGGTGTTCGGCACCGACCGGATGCTGACGCAGGCGCCGTTCGACGACGTCGACGAAGCGACTGCCCGCGGCATGATCGCCGAGGTCGCCAAGCTGGCCGAAGGGCCGCTGGCCGCCTCCTTCGCCGAGGGCGACCGCACTCCGCCGGTGTTCGACCCGGACACCAACACCGTGACCATGCCCGAGGGCATCAAGAAGTCGTTCCAGGCGCTGCTCGACAGCGAGTGGTGGCGGGTCGAGACCATCCCCGAGCTCGGTGGCCAACTGGTGCCGCGCACCCTCGTCTGGGCCGTCGCCGAGCAGGTGCTCGGCTCCAACCCGTCCCTGCACATGTACATGGCCGGCGCACCGTTCGCCGGGATCCTCTACAAGAACGGCAACGAGACGCAGCAGAAGATGGCCCAGCGCATGATCGACCGCGGCTGGGGTGCCACCATGGTGCTGACCGAGCCGGACGCAGGCTCGGACGTCGGCGCCGGCCGCACCAAGGCGGTCGAGCAGCCCGACGGCTCGTGGCACCTCGAAGGCGTGAAGCGGTTCATCACCTCGGCCGAGCAGGACATGACCGAGAACATCGTGCACCTGGTGCTGGCCCGCCCCGAGGGCGCGGGTCCCGGCACCAAGGGACTGTCGCTGTTCGTCGTGCCGAAGTTCCACTTCGACGTCGAAACCGGCGAGCTGGGCGAACGCAACGGCGTCTACGTGACCAACGTCGAGCACAAGATGGGCCTCAAGGCCTCGACCACGTGCGAACTCCGCTTCGGCGAGAATCCGGACGTGCCGGCCAAGGGCTGGCTCGTCGGTGACGTGCACGAAGGCATCGCGCAGATGTTCCAGGTCATCGAGCACGCCCGCATGATGGTCGGCACCAAGGCCATCGCCACCCTCTCGACCGGCTACCTGAACGCACTCGAGTACGCCAAGACGCGCATCCAGGGCGCCGACCTGACCAAGATGACCGACAAGGCCGCGCCGCGGGTCACGATCATCAACCACCCGGACGTACGCCGCAGCCTGATGCTCAACAAGGCCTACGCCGAAGGTCTGCGTGCGCTCGTGTACTACACCGCGAACGTTCAGGACCGGATCATCGTCGGCGAGCACAACGGCACCGACACCACGCTCGACGTCGCGATCAACGATCTGTTGCTACCGGTCGTCAAGGGCGCCGGCTCAGAACGCTCGTACGACCAGCTCGCCCAGGCGTTGCAGACCTTCGGCGGGTCGGGCTACCTCCAGGACTACCCGCTCGAGCAGTACATCCGTGACGCCAAGATCGACACGCTGTATGAGGGCACCACCGCGATCCAGGGGCAGGACTTCTTCTTCCGCAAGGTCGTGAAGAACAAGGGCGCCGCGCTCGGGGCGATCTCGGGCGAGATCACCGAATTCCTCGCGAGCATCGAGGACGAGGGCCGGCTCAAGGAGGAGCGCGCCGCGCTGCAGAAGGGCCTCGAGGACTTCGGCGGGCTGGTGGCCGCGATGTTCGGCCAGCTGATGAGCGGCCAGGAGGATGTCCGCAACGTCTACAAGGTCGGTCAGAACACCACCCGCCTGCTGCTCTCGGCAGGCGACCTCATGGTCGGCTACCTGCTGTTGCGCCAGGCGCACGTCGCGCTGCACAAGCTCGACCAGAACGGCATCAGCCAGTCCGAACGAAGCTTCTACGAGGGCAAGCCGGCCGTTGCGCGATTCTTCACGCTGACCGTGCTGCCGGAACTGGCCGCACGCCGGCAGGTCGCCGAAGGTATCGACAATGCTCTGATGGACGTCGCGGAGGCTTCGTTCTAGCTCACTAGAGTCGAGAACGTGGACGCGGTCTGGCTGGAGCTCGACGGCGCCGTCAACGTCCGTGATCTTGGCGGCCTGCCGACGGCGGACGGCCGGGCGGTGCAGCCACACCGGCTGATCCGGTCGGACAATTTGCAGGATCTCTCCGAGCGGGACGTCCGCAAGCTTGTCGACGAGATCGGCGTGCGCACGGTGGCCGACCTGCGCACCGGCGTCGAAGTCGCGCACGAAGGCGACGGCCCTCTGCTGCGCAACGACGCGGTCGATGTCGTGCATCTCTCGTTGTTCCCCGAGTCGGGCAACGCCACCGACGTCGCCGCCGATGCGGACCGGCCGGTGGTGCTGCCCTGGCAGAACCGCGAGACCCCGACCAACGGCGGACGGCGAGCGGGCGCGTCGGGGATCTACCTGAGCTACCTGGACGACCGCGCCGACTCGGTGATCGCAGCGCTCCGGCTCATCGCACACTCGAGCGGTGCGACGATCGTCCACTGCGCCGCGGGCAAGGACCGCACCGGGACGATCGTGGCGCTCGCCCTCGCCGAGGTCGGCGTCACCCGCGAGGCAATCATCGCCGACTACGCCCGCTCCGCCGAGCGGATCGAGGCGATCTTCGACCGGCTGCGCGCGACGCGCACCTACGCCGCCGACCTCGGCGACGAGCAACCGGACAAGCACGCGCCCAGGCCGGCCACCATGGCGCGCCTGCTCGACGCGATCGACACCGAGTTCGGCGGCGCGAAGACCTGGCTGCGGGCCAATGGTTGGACCGAATCGGACGCTGCTGCCCTTCGCCACAAACTGCTCGACTGAACTCTTTCTCGCGTTTGGCGCGAGTCGCTCAGTAATCGCGCCAATTTCTCGCACCGGCACGAGAGAAATTGCGTCCTTCGTGGGAACGATTCCCGGAACTGAGGTGACCGGTCCGGTTTTCCTCGGCACAATGGGGGGCGGATGGAGCGTTTGTCCGAAATCGACCGCGATGTCGAGATCACCGTGCTGGCGTCCGGAGGTCCGAACGCCATCGCGGTGACCAACGGAATCGTCGGCGACGAATGGACGCTGTGGATAATCCAAACCGCATTGTCGGCCGGCATCAGCCGATACAACGAGTGGTTGCGTGCCGGCCCGATCTCGAGTTCGGTGCTGACCGCGCGCTTGGCCAGTCTGGTCGAAGCCGGTGTGTTCTCGCGCATCGCGTACACCGCGCACCCGCCACGCTTCGACTATCGCCTCACCCAGCGAGGCGAGCAGATGTGGCCGATCCTGCTCACGATCTGGGCGTGGGAGCGGCGCTGGGTGCACGATTCCGGGCATCGGCTCCCGCCGGTCCGGCACATGAACTGCGGACGGATCGTCGATCCGATCGTCACATGTGACGACTGCGCCGCGCACTCGAGCGTTCGTGACGTCACCGCCGGGTTCGGGCCGGCTTGGACGTGGTCGCGCAGCATCCCGTCCTCGTCCACGCGACGCCGCGCGTGGAACGGCGCGCGGCCGCGCGAGTTGATGGCGCAGACCATGGCGGTGATCGGCAACCGCTGGTCGGCGGCACTGCTGATCTCGGCGTTCCTCGGCGCCACCCGGTTCGGTGAGTTCGAGCAGCAGATGGGCGCTCCTCCGACGATCGTCGCGGATCGGCTGCGCACGTTCTGCGACCTGGACTTCCTCGCCCAGTCGCCACATCCCGATCGGCAGGACTGGACGACCTACCACCTCACCGACAAGGGCCGCGCGTTCTTCCCCGTGGTCGGAGTCGCGCTCGAGTGGGGACAGCGCTGGTTCCGCTCACCGGAGGGCCGGGCGCTGGAGATGACGCACAACAAGTGCGGCGCCGACTTCCACCCGGTGCTGGTGTGCGATCAGTGCGGCGACCCGCTGCGCGCCGAAGAACTGGAGATGGTGCGGGGCGTGCGCGGTTCGCGATGATGTGCGGTATGAGCGACGCTCGCGGAGCGATGATCCAGCATGCCTGACTTCGCCGATCTCGCTGTCGTAGGCACACCGATCTGGACGGGAAACGGTCGAGCCGATGCGCTCGCCGTGCGCGGCGGGCGCATCGCGGCGGTCGACGCGGACGAGGTGCGCGAGCTGATCGGTCCGCGCACCCGGGTGCTCGACCGGTCGGGCGCGCTGGTCGTCCCGGGCTTCCAGGACTGCCACGTCCACGCGCCACCTGCCGGCCTCGAAAAGCTCACCATCGACCTGCACGACCTGCCCGGCCGGCAGGCTTACCTCGACGCCATCGCGAGCTACGTCAGCGCGAACCCCGACGCCGAGTGGATCACCGGCGGCGGCTGGGCGATGGAGTACTTCCCGAACGGCGCGCCCCGCCGCGAGGATCTCGACGCCGTGACCGGTGGCCGTCCGGCGTTCCTCTACAACCGCGACGTGCACGGCGCGTGGGTGAACACTGCCGCGTTGGACCACGCCGGTATCGACGCGGGTACCCCCGATCCGGACGACGGACGGTACGAGCGCGACGACGACGGCACACCCAACGGCATGCTGCACGAGGGTGCCGCCTACACCTTCGACGAACGGTGGGTACCCGAGCCGTCCCGCGAGCGGTGGGCCGAGGCGATCCTCCATTCGCAGGCGCACCTGTATTCGCTCGGGCTCACCGGCTGGCAGGACGCTTGGGTGACGCCCCAGACTTTCGCGGCCTACACCTGGCTGGTTGCGTCCGGCCGACTCACCGCTCGCGTGGTGGGCGCCCTGTGGTGGGACCGGCACAGCGGGCTCGACCAGATCGCGCAGTTCCGGACGCAGCGCGAACAGCAGGTCGGCACGTTCTTCCCGACGACGGTCAAGATCATGGTCGACGGCATCATCGAGAACCAGACCGCGTCGATGCTCCAGCCCTACTGCGCCGGGTGCGGCCCGGAGGGTGAGAACCACGGCCTGGACTACGTCGACCGGGAGCTGCTCATCGCGGCGGTCACCGAACTCGATGCGCTCGGCTTCCAGGTGCACATGCATGCGATCGGCGACCGGGCCGTGCGCAACGCGCTCGACGCGGTGCAGGCGGCGCGTGCCGCCAACGGGGCATCGGACAACCGCCACCACATCGCGCATCTGCAGGTGATCCAGCCGGAGGACCTGCCACGGTTCGCCGAACTCGACGTCATCGCGAACTGCCAGACCTACTGGGCGCAGACCGAGCCGCAGATGGACGAACTGACGATCCCGTTCATCGGCCGTGACCGGGCCGACCTGCAGTACCCCTTCGGCGGGCTGCACGCGGCCGGCGCGAAGCTGGCGATGGGCAGTGACTGGGGGGTGACCACTGCCGACCCGCTGCAACAGATGGAAGTCGCAGTGCGCCGCATCGATCCCGAGCACCGGAACAATGCACCGTTCCTGCCCGAGGAACGGCTGCCGTTCGAAGTCGCCCTGAAGGCGTTCACCGCGGGTTCGGCATACACGAACCACGATGCGGACGGCGGCGTGCTCGCGGTCGGCAAGCGCGCCGACTTCGCCGTCCTCGATCAGGATCTCGCGCAGCTCGACGGCCGGCTCGCGGACGCGAGCGTGCGCTACACCGTGTCGTCCGGCGACGTCGTATACGGCGATTAGTCAGCCGGCGAGCCGGGCGCTGATCGCCGCCGCGGCGTAGTTGCGCATCAGGTCGTCGATCACCTTGCGATCGCCCGTGAGCAGGAGGTCGTGCAACAGGCCGCGAGCAACCGCAAGGTCGAGCCGGGCGTAGGCACGCGCCTCGTCCTGTGTGACGCCGCGGGCCGTCCATGTCTCGGCGAGCGCGTGAACCCAGGTCGTGACGAGTCGGTCGCGCAGCACGCGGGCGTGCGGCAGCGCGCGCATGGCATGGCTGGAGAGCTCGAAGAAGAGCGGCCCGAACACCAGCGCCTCGTCGGTGATCGCGTGCCAGAACAGCAGACCGGCCGCGAGCGGGTCGTCCGAGGGACCGAGCTGTGCCGCGATCTCGACGAGCGTCGATCGACCGTTCGCCTCGACCGCGTCGACCACCGCTGCGAGCAGCCCATCCCGCGATCGGAAGTGGTAGATCAGCATGCGATGGCTCGTGCCGATCTCGTCCGCCAGCCGCCGCAGGCTGACATCGCCGATGCCGGAGGCGGCAAAGTACTCGACGGCGCGGTGCAACAGCGCGTCGCGACCGGTGGCGGCATCGGTCACGAGCCGGCGCGGTCTTCCGCCGCGGCCACGTGCCCGGCAGCTTCCTCGTCGACGTAGCGGGTGATCTTGCCGCGGAGCAGCGAGCCGACGATCCCGGCGAGCGGGCCGGTCTGCTCGAGAGTGAGCACGATCCGGGTGCGCCCGTCGGCTTCCGCGCCGACTTCGTGACGCGCGACAGTGTGCACACCGGGCTGGGAGTTCTGCCAGGTGAACACCGCGCCGGGGACCAGTTCGGTGATCTCCCACGTGCCCGCGCGGAGCCCCCTCTGCTTGACGCGTGCGCGGCTGCCGACCGCGAGCGGAGCGGGGTCGATCAGTTCGATCGACTGATAGTTGCTGATCCAGCGCGGCCACTGGTCCACCGCCGACAGCGCCGCCCAGGCCTGGGCCTTCTCCGCAGTGGTCGTGACCGTCTTCTCAAGTCTCATGTACCAAACGGTACAATGGCTCGGAAGCCGATTACGAGCTAGTCGCCGATACGGACCGGACGGCGCACGCGGGCGCGCAGTGCCAGGCGCAACTGTTCCGGGGTGAGCGCGGGAACCGGCATCGGCGCGGCGCCGTTGCGCAGGCCCGCGAGCATCATCGGCAGGTACCGCCGCCACAGGTACGGCGAAGTCTCCGAGCTGGCGTCGGCGATCGTGCAGAGCATCACGACGATCAAGCTGACATCGCTGGGCTCGGCGTCCGCGCGCAGTGCGCCCGCCGCCTTGGCCCGCTCGACGAGCGGTGCGAACGGTGCGGTGATCCGCGCGTTGTGCCGGTCGCGGTCGTCCTCGTAGATGCCGCTCAGGATCTCGCGCAGCGCCCGGTTGAGGGTCTGCGCATTGAGCGTGGCCTCGAGGAAGGTGACCAGGCCATCCCAGGGATCCGGCATGGCAAGCGCGCGCTCGGCGAGCTCGACGATCTCGTCGACCGCGGTGTCGAAGATCGCGCTGGCCAGCTCGTGCTTGTTCGCGAAGTGGCGGTAGGCAGTACCGACGCCCAGGCCGGCGTGGTTGGCCACGTCGTCCATGCTCGCTTCGAGGCCGCGCACCGCGAACACCTCGCGGGCGGACTGGATGAGCAGTTGCCGATTGCGCAGGGCATCCTTGCGCGTCGGGCGGGACGAGCTGTTTTCGCCCCTGTTTTCGTTCGCCACGATGGTCACCATGTGTTCCCTGGCCTTCGTCGGGCAGCGTTAAGACGCTGTGAAGTCGCCGCCTAGACTACGCCGGATTGTTCTGGGCTTCATTTAGCAGAGCCAATCGACGTGAAGCAGGCTACCGTCCGGCACGGCCCGTCCTGCGTCACGCCCTGTCAGCGTGACAGAGGAAGTTCGTGTTGCACACCCGCCCGGTACGGTGTGACCCCCAGGAGGGCTCGCATAGTGGCCTAGTGCAGCGGTCTTGAAAACCGCCATGGCGCGTTGAGCGTCATCGTGGGTTCGAATCCCACGCCCTCCGCGCATGTTTGCCCGAACTGCTTGCGACGGTTCCGTGAGTTGCCGCGTCGGTATGAATGTGGAAAGAAAACGCCAATGACCGCCGATCTCGCCTTTGAGCGGTTTGTCCGCGAGCACACGCCGACGCTCTACCGCACGGCGTTCCTGCTCACCGGCAACCGCTACGAGGCCGAGGAACTCCTCCAGGACACCCTGACGCGGCTCTATCCCAAGTGGGACCGCGTGATGTCCGCCGACAAGCCGATCGCCTACGTCCAACGTTGTGTGGGCAATCGCGCGGTGAGCAGGCGACGCGTGCCCGACACGCGCGCCGAATCCCGATGGGAACTACCCGACGGGTGGGACGGCTCTGACCTCAGCGAGAAGGTCGCGGTCTCGCGCACGGTCTGGCAACTGCTCGGCACGCTGCCGACCAAGCAGCGGACGGCTCTCGTCCTGCGCTACTTCTACGACCTGCCCGAGGGCGACGTCGCGGAGGCGCTGGGCTGCCGCCCGACGTCGGTCCGCAGCCTGGTGAGTCGCGGCATCGCCGCGATGCGCACCGCCTACTTCTCTACCGCCACTGCCGCAGAAGGGAGCCGGCGATGAACGAGCGCACGGTTCCGGACGAGTTCGACACCATGCTGCGCGACGCGTTCACCGACGTCGCCGGTGCGACCCGGCCCGATCCCGGGCTGGCCGATCTGCTGATCGCCAACACCCGCGAGGGCCGGCCGGCGGTGACCAGCCTGACCACCCGCCGCGAGGCGAAGCGATGGGCGCTGCCCCTGCTCGCCGTCGCGTCGATCGCCGCTGTGGCCGTGGGCATCGTGGTGACGGCCAAGCTGGCGTCCGACGATCACCACTCGCGGCCGGCGCATCACAGTCCGGTGCCCAGCCCGAAGCGGACCAAGCCGAAGCCGGCGGCACTGCCGCACTTCCGCGCAGCCGATGTCGATTTCGCCGACGCGCAACACGGTTGGGCGCTCGGTGACGCGG
>DASXJN010000108.1:0-5460 GCA_036497365.1 Jatrophihabitantaceae bacterium
CGGCCTGTGCGCTCGGCGGCATCGTCGGGGCGGAAGCGCGGTACGGAGTCAGCACCGCGATCTCGCACCGCGCCGATCAATTCGCGTGGTCGACGGTGATCATCAACGCGTCCGGGTGCCTGCTCATCGGCGTGCTGATGGTGGTGCTGGTCGAGCTCATGACCGCGCCGCATCACCTCATCCGGCCGTTTCTCGGCGTCGGCGTGCTCGGCGGGTACACCACCTACTCGACGTTCGCGGTCGACGTGCATCAACTGCTGCTGGCGCACCGCCCGCTTGCCGCGCTGGCGTACGCAGTCGCGACCCTCGTGGCGTGCGGGCTCGCGGTGTGGGCAGGCACGTGGGTGACCTTGCGGATCGGACGAACTGTCCTCGCGCGCAAGCCGAAGGTCGGTGCCGAGGCATGACCTTCCTGCTCATCGCGCTCGGCGCGGGGATCGGTGCGCCGGCGCGGTATGTGACCGACCGCGCGATCCAGGCGCGGCACGAAACCGTGTTCCCGTGGGGGACGCTTGCCGTGAACGTCGTCGCGTCGCTCGTCCTCGGCGTGCTCGTCGGGATGTCTGTGAACAGCGACGTCGCGGCGCTCGTCGGCACCGGGTTCTGCGGTGCGCTGTCGACGTACTCGACGTTCAGCTACGAGATGATGCGGCTCGTCGAGGAACGCGCGTACTTCTACGCGGCAGCCAACGTGCTGGTGTCACTTGCGGCGGGTATCGGTGCGGCTGCATTGGGTTGGACGATCGGAAGTGCGTGACCGGTGCTGTTGATACCGGGGGAGTGCCTGGTCATGCTCCCGCGCGACCCGGCGCGTGGACCGGGTCCGCAACCGAGCGGCGCACCGGCGATCGCCGCATGGGTCGCTGCGGGCCTCGGCATCCCGACGGCGTTCGTGGGCGGCATCGGAGCCGACGTGCACGGCCGGTTGCTGCGCGAGACGTTGCGTGCGGCCGGTGTGTTCATGGACGGGCTGGTCGTCAAGCCCGGCCTGCCCACTGCGACGGCCAAGGTCGAGTACTTCGCGGACGGGTCGCGCGCGTTCGAGTTCGCGGTGGCCGGGTCAGCTGCTACCGCGGTGCGCCCGGACGACCTCGCAACGTTGCCCGATCGGGCAACCTGGGTGCACGTGTCGGGCTCAGCGCTGCTGTTCGGCGGCACGACGGCTGACACGGTCGTGTCGGCGGTGGAGCGCGGGCGCGCCGGCGGCGCGGTGGTGTCGGTCGACCCCAACCTGCGTGCCGAACTGGCCGACGCCGGTGCGCTCGCCGCAGTGCGCGACCTGTGCCGGACGGCCGACGTGCTGTTCCCGAGCGAGGACGAACTCGAGCAGCTCGACCTCGACGAGGACGAGCTGGTCGACCGCGGCGTGGTGGTGTGCAGGACGATGGCCGCAGCCGGTGCGCGGTTGCGCGCGTCCGGGATCGACGTGTCCGTGCCTGCCGTGGCGCAAGCTTCCGAGGTGGTCGATCCGGACGGCGCCGGCGACACCTTCGCCGGTGCGGCGATCGCGGCGCGGATGCTCGGCCGGGACTGGTCCGACGCGCTCGAGGCCGCCTCGCGGGTGGTCGCGCGGGCCATCGCGGTCGAGGGGCCGATGTCTGCTCGATTGGCCCCTGGCGATCTCATCTGAGACCGATACGCTGTCGCCGTCGAACACCGACCTGGGAGGAATTCTCGATGGCGATCATGAGCGCCCTGACTGGCAACGCGGGACCGATGGGCCTCGGCGAGGCGCACGATCATTTCGCCCGGTTGTTGGGCCCCGGTGAGCAGATGTACGCGGCGTTCGAGTTCGTCCGAGACGTCATGATCTTCACCAATGGCCGGTTGATCCTGGTCGACAAGCAGGGCGTCACCGGCAAGAAGATCGAGTACCACTCGATCCCGTACCGGAACATCTCACACTTCTCGGTCGAGACCGTCGGTCACTTCGACGGGGACGCCGAACTGCACATCTGGATCATGGGCGAGAAGGATGCGATCCACAAAGAGTTCAACGAGAAGGTCGACATCTACCAGGTGCAGGCGATCCTCTCCGCGTTCGTCGTGCCGCGTTGATCAGGCGGTGCTGATCACGCGTCCTGCTCGGTCGGGCGGATCAGCATCTCGTTGACGGCAACCCGGCGCGGCCGGGTGACGATGTAGCCGATCGCGTCGGAGATGTCTTCGGCCTCGAGCCGTTCGACACCCTCGAAGCGGCCACGCTGCCGTTCCTGGATCTCGTCGCGGTTGTGACTCATGAGTTCGGTCGCGACCGCGCCGGGCTCGACGAGCGAAACCCGCACGTGCCGCTTCGTCACTTCCTGGCGCAGCGCTTCGCCGAACGCGCCGACGCCGTGCTTGGTGAGGTTGTAGACGCCGCTGCCGTTGCGCGCGACGCGTCCGGCGACGCTGCTGATGAGCACGAGGTCGGCCACCTTGCGCGGGTCGGAGTCGGCGGCCTCGAGCAGGTGCGGCAGGGCCGCGTGGGCCGTGTACAGCAGACCGGAGATGTTCAGGTCGACCATGCGCTGCCATTCGTCCACCGGCGCGTTCTCGACCGGGCCGAGCAGCATGACGCCGGCGTTGGCGACGACGGTGTCGAGCCGGCCGAACTCGCCGACCGTCCGCTCGACAGCTTCGCGGGCCTGGGCTTCGTCGGTGACGTCGGTTTCGAGGACGAGCACCTTGCCGCCCTTGTCGGTGATGCGGCCGGCCAGGTCGTCCAGCCGGTCGCGGCGGCGGGCGGCGACGGCGACGTTCGCGCCGAGCGCCGAAAGTTCGAGGGCGGTTGCTTCGCCGATGCCGCTGCTGGCGCCGGTGATCAGGGCTGTGGTTCCGTCAAGTCGTTGAGGCATATGTCCATCTTGCCCAGCGGGTGGTTACGTCGTGCACGCGCGCATCAGGACGCCCACTGGGGCAGGGCCACCCCGTGCGTGACGAGGAAGGCGTTCCACGCCGCGACCGATCGGTCGGCCAGGTCGAGCGCGTCGAATCGGACCGGCGCCTTGCCGGGTGCGCGGTACTCGATCCACATCCGGATCGTGCCCGGCATCCGGGCCGGGACGATCATCGCTTGCGCTTCGGCGCCGCCGCCGAGCGCTCGACACACGCGCAACGGGTCGGCAGCGGCGAGCCGATTGATCGCGCCCTGCGTGATCTGTCGTGGCTCGGACCCCGCGACGAGCCAGTCGGCGAGGTCCCAGCACGAGGTCAGCGTCCGCACGATGCACTCGCGCACCTCGCCGTCGGCGACGCTCGGGTCGCTGTACAGGGTGCGCAACCGGCGCAGGTTCCAGGTGCACTGCAGGTACTTGGCCGCCCAGTTCTTCGTGGCGTCGAAGCGCAGCGCAGCTCGTCCCGGCAGGGCGTAGTCGTCACCGCCGACCCGCATGCGCAGCGTTTCGCCGCACAGACACGGTGCGGCCAGGGGGCGATCGGCGGTGTCGCGCCCGCAACGCGCGCAGGTGTAGCGCACGGCACCGATCTGCATGGTCACCATCGGATCGTCGCAATCCGGCCGCAAAGCTGGTGTGTGCCCGCGAAGACCGCTACCGCTCGGTCAGCTCGCGGTAGTAGTAGAAGGACGGCTCGTCCTGGCCCTCGTCGATGTTGGTGTAGCCGTGGCGTTCGTAGAACCTGCGCGCGTCGACGTCCGCGCCGTCGACGTTGATCTCGAGCAGTTCCGCGCCGCGGCGGCGGACCTCGTCCTCGGCGAGCTTCAACAGCGCGGTGCCGGTGCCGGAATTGCGTCCGGACGGAGCGACGTAGAGCTCGTCCAGCAACGCGACCGGACCGTCGTACCAGACGTTCGGCCGCAGCGTGAGCACGGCGACAGCGATCGCCGGGTCGCCGGCGAGCAGAGCGAGGACCTGGTCGCCGGCGAGGAGCGTGTGCAGCCGGCCTCCGAGTACGTCCGGGCCGGGCGACGGGGTGTCGAACTCGCGATTGAACTTGTCGAGCAATCGCGCGACCGTGCCGGCGTCGGCGGCCGTCGCCAGGCGGGGGATCTCGGACACGGCCTGGCTACGCGGTGGTCTCGACGAGGTCGTACGTCTGGCCGTTCGGGGTGAGCCGCAGCGCGGGCACGTGTGCATCCGGCTCGGCGAGCGAGTTGTGCGACCGGGCGGTGCAGGCGAGGAACGGCAGGTAGTCGTTGAGCATGTCGCGCGCCTGCTGGGCGGCGAGCATCTTCTTGAACTTCATGCCGAGCACGACCAGTCCGGCCGGATAGAAGTACGACACCGCGGCGGTGCTGCCGCGCGACTTGAGTACGCGCACGTCGGCCGTCTGGCGGGCGAGTTCGTTCACCACCGCGACCGACGACTCGTAGCTCTGGTGGAACCAGTGCTTGGCGTCTGATCTGCGGTCGAGCAGCAACCACGTCATGGCGAGGTGATATTCGACAAGTGCCCGGCTCTGTACCGACGCTGCCTGCCCGTGTGCGGAGTAGAAACACTCCTTGGCCTCGGTGATGTGCTCCTTCTGGGTCGGGTCGCCCTCGCCGACGCGGGCGGCCTCGCTGAGATGGGTGCGACCGGTCTGGTACGGGCCGAACACCAGCGCATCGAGCTTCTGGTCGATGCGCTGGAGGAGTTTGCCCTGGGCGTCCTGCGCACCGGTGATGGCGTGCAGCACGCCGAGCAGTTCGCCGCCGCCTTCGATGCCCGAGGTCGCCAGCGCGTAGTGCCCGACTGCGCCGGCGAGGCCGGACCACGGGCCGAGGATCGTCTGCTCGCCGGGATCGTCGAGCAGCGGCAGATCGGGCGGCGCCGATGCGAACGGCAGACCGGTCTGGGGATCGAACGCGCTGTCGTGTTGCTGCCCCTGCCGGCCGCGCCACCACGTGGCAACGGCACGCATCTGCGTATCGGTCCAGGCGCTCATGCTCTGCGCGGTCGGTGCCGGCGGCGGCGGAATCGGATCGACGGCCGCGACGCCGCGATCGGACACGTGGGCCGTCCACTGCGTCCCGTCGTAGTAGCGGTGCTCGTGCTGCCCAGCGGGATCCGGGAACCAACCCGCGCTCATGACAACGTTTCCTTCATGTCCTGCACGTGCGGTCGGGTCTGCGGATCGGAGAACCAGTCCGAATGGAGATGGGCCGGCGGAGATGTCGGATCAGCGTCGTCCCACAGCACGGGTGGATCGTAGATCTCGCGGTCGACGACGGTGGTGTCGCTGTAGTGCTCATCCAGTGCCCAACCGCCGATGTAGTCGCTGCGGCGCACTGCGTTGCGCCAGCGCACGGTGCCGTCCGGTGAGGTCAATTCCTTCTGCAGCCTCTCGAGTTGCTTCGGCCCGTAGAACGCGGGGAAGGCGCGGCCGTACAGGCGATGCACAGGCGCGGCGAGGGTGAGCAGCGCGATCCGGTTGCGCACGTCTTCGGGCAGTTGCGCGACGACGGCGACCGAGATGGGCGAGCCCTGGCTGTAGCCGACGAGCAGGACGGCGGAGTGCTGCTCGTGGATGACCGTCGAG
>DASXJN010000109.1:0-8913 GCA_036497365.1 Jatrophihabitantaceae bacterium
GGACGAGACAGTTGGCAGCGCCCCCGCCGGTCGCATGGAGATCGTGGTGCGTGGACGCAATGTGGTGGTGCCTGAGCACTATCGCGTGCACGTCGCCGAGAAACTCGCCAAGCTGGAGCGGTACGACCACAAGATCATCCGCACGGATGTGGAGCTTCAGCACGAGAAGAACCCGCGCCAGAACGGCAGTTGCCAGCACGTCGAGATCACCTGCCGGACCCGTGGCCCGGTAGTCCGCAGCGAAGCGTGCGCAGAGGACTTCTACAAGGCGCTCGACCTCGCCGCCGAGCGACTGGAGCGGCGCTTCCGGCAGGCGGCCGACCGCCGCCGGGTGCATCACGGACGGCGCACGCCGAAGTCGCTGCACGACGTGGCGGCCTCCGAACCGCAGTTCGACCAAGCTTCGGCACCGGCTGCGGCGTCCACCGAGCCGGACGACGGCCCGGGCCGCATCGTGCGCGAGAAGGAACATCCGGACGTCCCGATGACCGTCGACGACGCGCTGTTCGAGATGGAACTGGTCGGCCACGACTTCTACCTGTTCCACGACAAGGTGACCGGCCGGCCCACCGTCGTCTACCGGCGGCACGCATACGACTACGGCCTGATCCGGCTCGGGATGGACGCGGGCTGAGTCGCAGGCCCAAGGTCGGGCGCAGACTCAGGCGCGGACGAGCGCGAAGCGCAGTTCGTCGCTGAACGAACCGTCTGCGTTACGCAGCCGCCTGGTGGCGACACCCTCCTGGGTGAAACCGACTGCGCGCACGGTGTGTTGTGACGCGCCGTTGTCGGACTTCGTGCCGAGTTCGAGGCGTTCGAAACCGCCGTACTCGAAGGCCCAGCCGCAGACGAGTCGCAGCGCCCGCGCTGCGTATCCGCGGCCGCGGAAGGCGGGATGGATCGCGAAGCCGAGGTCACCGACGTGCGGTGGCCCGCTACGCCGCAGATGCAGTGACCCGGCGAAACGCCCGCTTTCGCGGTCGACCACGGCGAACGGCGCGAACCTGCCGACCAGCCAGTCGAGTTCGCTGCGCGCGAGCAGTTCGGCCATGGCCGCGCGTGATTTCGGCGCGCCGCGGACTCCCACCGCGACGGTCTGCCCGTCCTCCTCCTGCTCGGCGAACTCGGGCAGGTCATCGAGGGCCGGGACGCGGAGCACGATGGTGCCGTCCGCCAGGCCCGCGGGAGGTAGCGGCACGAAGGCGGGTGCCACCGGCTCGCCGGAGTCGGTGGCCAGTCGCGAGAACTGGGCGTGCGCGTCGCGACGCAGCCCTTCGAAGGTGAAGCCCGAGCGGAGCGCCACCTTGGCCGACGGCGTGTTGCGGACGTTGCACGTGATCTCGATCCGGGCCACGCCGTGGTCGCCGCCCCACTGCGCCAGCGCGCGGACCGCCTCGGTCGCGAAGCCCTGACGCCAGGCCGGCGGTGCGATCCAGTAGCCCATGCTGGCCTCGCGTGCGGGCTGCGGCAGGCGCAGCGCGATCGCGCCGCTCAGCGTGCCCGAGCCGCGCTCGACGACCGCCAACTCGAGGCCGGCCCCGTGCTGCGCCGCCGCCGGGGCGATCTCGGTGACGAACCGGCGGGCGTCCTCGGCGGTGTACGGGCTGGGCAGGTTGGTGGCGTACGTGTGCAGCCGTCCGGTTGCCATGATCGCGGCCACAGCCTGCGCGTCGGACAGTTGCCAGGGACGCAGCGTGAGACGCGGCGTGGAGAGCTCGAGACCGACCAATTCGGCCCCGCGGAACTGCGGCACGGGCAAATCGTGCCAGATGCGACCAAGTCCCACTGGCGCGACTCCCCGCGACTTCATCGGCAGAGCCCGTAACATTGCCGCCGTGGTACTTGCCAAGATCCTGCGCGCCGGCGAGGGCAAGATGGTTCGGCGGTTGTCCAGCATCGCCGAACACATCGAAACCCTCGAAGAAGACTATGTCGATCTCAGCGACGCCGAACTGCGCGCGCTGACCGATACCTTCAAGGAGCGGTACGCCGACGGCGAGACCCTCGACGACCTGTTGCCGGAGGCGTTCGCGGTCGTCCGCGAGGCCGCCCGCCGCACGCTGGGTCAGTTCCACTACAAGGTGCAACTCATGGGCGGCGCGGCCATGCACCTGGGCAACATCGCCGAGATGAAGACCGGTGAGGGCAAGACGCTTGTCTCCACGCTGCCGGCCTACCTCAACGCGCTCGCCGGTGACGGCGTCCACGTCGTGACGACCAACGACTACCTGGCCGGACGTGACGCCGACTGGATGGGTCGCGTGCACCGCTTCCTGGGCCTTTCGGTGGGCAAGATCCTCAACGACCTGCCGCCGGAGAAGCGCCGGGCGGCCTACCACAGCGACATCACCTACGGCACCAACAACGAGTTCGGGTTCGACTACCTGCGCGACAACATGGCCTGGTCGCTCGAGGATCTCGTCCAACGCGGGCACAGCTTCGCGATCGTGGACGAGGTCGACTCGATCCTGATCGACGAGGCGCGCACCCCGCTGATCATCAGCGGCCCGGCCGAGGAGAACCAGCGCTGGTATCTCGAGTTCGCGCGCATCTCGCCCCGGCTCAAGCGCGACCAGCACTACGAGGTCGAGGAGGGCAAGCGCACCGTCGCCGTCACCGAGGAGGGCGTCGCGTTCGTCGAGGACCAGCTCGGCATCGACAACCTCTATGAGGCGGCCAACACGCCGTTGGTCGGGTACCTCAACAACTCGCTGAAGGCCAAGGAGCTGTTCAAGCGCGACCGTGACTACATCGTGAACAACGGCGAGGTGCTCATCGTCGACGAGTTCACCGGACGTGTGCTGCACGGCCGCCGCTACAACGAGGGTATGCACCAGGCGATCGAGGCCAAGGAGGGCGTGCAGATCCAGCAGGAGAACCAGACCCTCGCCACGATCACCCTGCAGAACTACTTCCGGCTCTACGACAAGCTCTCCGGCATGACCGGCACCGCGCAGACCGAGGCGAACGAGCTGCACCAGACCTACAAGCTCGGCGTGGTGCCCATCCCGACGAACAAGCCGATGATCCGCGGCGACGAGACCGACCTGATCTACAAGACCGAGGACGCGAAATTCGCATCGGTCATCGACGACATCGCCGAGCGGCATGAGGCCGGCCAACCGGTACTGGTCGGTACCGCGTCGGTGGCGAAGTCGGAGCGGCTCGCGTCGCTGCTGCTGCGCAAGGGCATCCCGCACGAGGTGCTCAACGCGAAGCAGCACGCGCGTGAGGCTGCGATCATCGCCAACGCCGGACGCAAGGGCGCGGTCACGATCGCGACCAACATGGCTGGTCGTGGCACCGACATCATGCTGGGCGGCAACCCCGAGTTCGCCGCGGATCTCGCCCTGCGCGATCGCGGGCTGACTCCCGATGAGACGCCGGAGGAATACGAGGCCGCGTGGGCCGACACGCTCGACAAGGCCAAGGCCGACTCGGCCAAGGAGCACGACGAGGTCGTCGACCTCGGCGGTCTCTACGTGCTGGGCACCGAGCGGCACGAGTCGCGCCGCATCGACAACCAGCTGCGCGGCCGGTCCGGCCGGCAGGGTGACCCCGGCGAGTCACGGTTCTACCTGTCGCTCGGCGACGACCTGATGGTCCGGTTCAACGGCGAGCGGGTCGCCGCGATGATGAACTTCCTGCGGCTGCCCGAGGACGTCCCGATCGAGGCGAAGCCGGTCTCGAAGGCGATCCAGTCGGCGCAGACGCAGATGGAGCAGCAGAACTTCGAGATCCGCAAGAACGTCCTCAAGTACGACGAGGTCATGAACAAGCAGCGCACCGTCATCTACGACGAGCGGCGCAAGGTGCTCGACGGTGCGGACCTGTCGGAGCAGATCCGCAACATGGTGCACGACGTCGTCACAAGCTACGTCGAGGGTGCGACCGTGGCCGGCTACGCGGAGGAGTGGGACCTCGAGCAGCTGTGGACCGCGCTCAAGACGCTGTACCCGGTCTCGCTGTCCATCCAGGAGGCGATCGACCAGGCCGGCGGCGAGAAGGCCGATCTCACCCGTGAGTTCCTCCTCGAGGAACTCGCGGCGGACGCGCAGGCCGCCTACGACGCGCGCGAGGAGGACCTCGGCGCCGAGGTGCTGCGTGAGCTCGAACGCCGCGTGCTGCTCTCGGTGCTCGACCGCAAGTGGCGCGAGCACCTGTACGAGATGGACTACCTGCAGGAGGGCATCGGCCTGCGCGCGATGGCCCAGCGCGACCCGCTCGTCGAGTACAAGCGTGAGGGCTTCGACATGTTCGCGGCGATGATGGACGCGATCAAGGAGGAGTCGGTCGGGTTCTTGTTCAACCTCGACGTCGAGGTCGAGGACGAGGACGACTCCGCTCCGTCCGAGACCGACGAAGAGCTCCCGGTTTCGGTCGGCGATGCCGACGGTCAGCCGCAGCTCGACCTCGGACTGCTCGCCGCGGCGGAGGAGGAGCACAACACGGCCAACTCGAAGACCTCGCGCCCGCACGTCACGGCGAAGGGCCTCGACCGCGATACGACCGAGAAGCCGTTGGTCTACTCCTCGCCGGAGCTCGGTTCGGACGCGCCGTCGGTGCAGACCAGTGCATCGGAGAAGAAGGCCGCTCCGACAGGCAACCGTCGTGCTCCGTCGAAGTCGAACCCGAACCGCGGCAACCGCGGCAACAAGCGCAAGCGCTGATCCGGCCGGCGAGAGCCGGCGCGGAATGAGCCCGGAGTCGGCCTAGCCGAAGATCATCCGGGTGCAGCACCAACGACCCTGCCGGGCCTCCAGGCGCATAGCGATCGCGCGCACCCGGTCGCCGACCTGCACGGTCGCGCTGAGTTCGGCGACCTCGTCGACCGGCTCGGTCGCGCGCATCGACCGCAGGGACGCGCGGCCGGTCCAGTGCGGGCGGCCGCGCTGGGCCGCCCGGTCGAACTCGCTGCGCAGCCCGTGCGCCACCGAGGGGGTGACGAGCGCGGTGAGCTGCGCGAGCGGGCGCCGCCCCGCAGCCGTCTCGATGATGCCGATCAGCAGCCGGCGGCCCCACTGACCCGGGTCGGGGAGCGCGGCGCGCAGCGGTGACGGAGGTGCGGGCTGGACGATCCGCGGCCGCGGCCGGTCGAAGGGCAGCGGCTGCTCGTGCGGCCCGATCGGGATCAGCCCGCCGCCCAACTCGTCGTCGAACGGCGGTTCGCGCCGCGGCGCCGGTCGGACGACGATGGTGCCGCCGGCTCGCCGGATCGTGATGATGCTGGTGTCGGGCGGGTCAGCGAACGCGCTGGTCATCAGTGGGATCCCTCCGTCGGTGGCCGAAGCACAGCTCCGGGATGGATGAGGTTCGGGTCGTCGCCGATTCCGCGCCGGTTGGCGGCGTACCAGCGCGGCCACGCCGCGGCGACGCGGCGGGCATTCGGCCGGCCGGACAGGTGCTCCGCGGCGATCTGCCACAACGAGTCGCCGCGATGCACCACGACCTGCGAGGAACCTTCAGGTGCCGGCGTGGCCGGCGCACGATTCGGGTGTCGAGCGATGTCGTGCGCCGGCGCGGGCGCCGCGGAGGTCACCGACGCCGATCGCGGCGCGGCTGTGGGCCAACGCGGTGCGTGCGGCGCCCCGGAGTCACCGGTGGGCCACCGCGGCGCCCCGGCGGTGGGCAGCCCTGACCGCGCGGGCACCGCAGCGGCACCGGCCGAGGCGGCGGCGCTGGTGATCGGCGCCAGTGCGATGCCCATGCCGAGCGCCCCGGCCACGATCCGGTAGACGGCGCGGGGCAGTACCAGGCGGGCGAACCATCGCGCGGCCCGTCCCGCTGTGCCCGGCATGGTGGTACAGCCGCACGCCAGCAACGCAACACCGAGCCACAACGCCACCGACCACAGCAACGCGGCGGCGAGCTGTGCCGAAGCGGCGTCGACGCCCGCGGCCGCAAGCCAGCGGTGTAGATGCGTCAGGTCGCCGAACAGTGTCGCCCGGGGCCGGAGTGCGATCAGCGCCGTGGCATCCGAGGCGACCAGCAGCACGGTCGCCGCGGTCGCGTTGCGCTGTCGCATCCGTTGGCTCCCCGATTCCTTCGTTTACCTACGTTTGCATCATTTAACGTGCAGAGACGTAGGTCAAGACGAAGAAGCCCGGCCTGTGGATGACCCGCCGCTACCTTGATTTGGTATCGACTCACCATTTCGATCATGAAAATCTGGTCAGTCGATACCAAATCAAGGTGGGATTAGGTCGGGTTAGCGTGCGATCTGGGGTGCGAGCCAGGTATCGATCTCGGCTGCGAGAGCGGATTTGCGGTCCGGCGGTAGGAAGCTGGCCGCGACCGAGCTGCGCGCCAGCCCGGCCAGGTCGGCAGGGCCGAACCCGAACTGCGTGGCGACAGCCGCGTAGTTGTCCTCGGCGTACCCGCCGAAGTAGGCAGGATCGTCGGAGTTGATCGTTGCCACAACTCCCGCCGCGAGCAACTGCGGCAGCACGTGATCGGCGAGCGAGCGCACCACCTGCAGGCGCACGTTGGACAACGGGCAGAGGGTCAGCGGAATCTGCTCCGCCACCAAGCGGGTGATCAGTGCTGGGTCCTCGACCGAGCGCACCCCGTGGTCGATCCGTTCGACGCCGAGCAGATCCAGTGCGTCCCGGACGTACTCGGGGCCACCTTCCTCACCGGCGTGCGCAACCCGATGAAGGCCCGCTTCCTCAGCGCGGGCGAAGACCGCCCGGAACTTCGCCGCCGGGTTGCCGACCTCGGTCGAGTCGAGGCCGATCCCGATGATGGGCGCGCCGGTGGCGATCAGGTCTTCGAGCACGTCGAGTGCCTCTTCGCCGCTGCGGTCGCGCAGGAAACACGCGATCAGCGCGCTGGTGGTGCCGGTCTCCGCAGCGCCCAAACGGCAGCCCTCGACGAGACCGTCGATGACGTCCGCGAGGGGGACGCCACGGGCCAGATGCGCCTGGGGGTCGAAGAACATCTCGACGTGGCGCACGCCGCCGGCAGCAGCTCGGCGCAGATAGCGGAGTGTCAGCTCGACGAAGTCGTCGGCGGACCGCAACACCGCCATGTTGGCGTAGTACAGGTCGAGGAAGTTCTGCAGATCCTCGAAGGCGTAGCGGGCGCGTAGCTCGGTCAGCGACTGGTAGGGCAGCGTCAGCTGATGTCGGGCGGCGAGGTCGAAGATGAGCTCGGGTTCCAGCGTCCCCTCGATGTGCAGGTGGAGCTCGACCTTCGGCAGGGATGCGATGTCGCTCATGGCCCTCGTTCGTCGGCTCGACGGGTCGGTTCGTGCGCCGGCCGATCCTCTCAGAGCCTGCACGGGTTCAGTGAGAACACCCACATCTGGCCGGTCCGGGCAACCTTTTCCGGGCGTTTGGCGACTTAACCGGTGTGATACCTCGCGACGCCGACAGCTCCGACAGCACCCAGCCCGCGCCCGATGACGCACGGTCCTTGCCGAATGGGACGCCGATCAGCAGGCGGGCGATGCTGATCGCCGGCCTCGGCAGCAGTGCCGCCTTCTTTGCTGCATGCACCACCTCGTCCAACGGCGCGCCGCAGTCTGCCCGAACTCCGGTGGGCACCCGGCCGGCGCCCACTCCCGCATCTGCGCCGTCGTCCGCGGCGCCGGCGAGCAGCGCGGCAAGCACGTCGGCTGCCCCGTCAGCGCACAAGTCGAAAAAGCCACACCGCCGCGCGAGCGGTGCCCCGGTACACGTGTCCTCGTTCCTCGGCGACGGGGAACTCGTCGGAGTGGGGATGCCGATCGTCCTCAGCTTCACTCCCACGCCGACCGACGCGCGCGCGTTCGTCAAGGCCGCACGCGTCACCGTGAACGGCAAGGCCGTCCGCGGCGCCTGGTACTGGGAGAAGCCGTACGCGGACCAGCCCGTGCAGGCGCACTTCCGGATGCGCGAGTACTGGCCGGCCAACTCGACCGTGCGTCTCGAGCTGCCCATCGGCGGGTTGTCCGCGGGGAAGGGACTGGTCTTCAGCGATGCGTTGGACTCGGTCACCTTTCACACCGGCGACAAGCGGGTGATCACGGTCAACGGCGCGTCCGAACGTGCCGTGGTCAGGGTGAACGACAAGCATCACCGCACGATGAAGGCCTCGCTCGGCAAGTCGGCCACGCCGACCTACACCGGGACGAAGCTGGTGATGCAGAAGGGCGAGTTCGTTCCCGGCACGCACCGGATGCGCCCGGACGGCGCGGTGCGGATGCAGAACACCGCGCACAGCTATGACCTGATGGTCGACTGGTCCGTGCGGATCACCACCTCCGGCGAGTACTTGCACGCCGCACCGTGGAATTCCAGGATCGGACAGGTGAGCACCTCCGACGGGTGCACCAACCTGTCCGTCGCCGACGCGAAGTGGTTCTACCACTTCTGCCGTATCGGCGACGTCGTGATCCACGAGCACACCGGCGGAGAGCCGGTACCGATCACGGACGGCTTCGGCGACTGGAACCTGTCGTGGGCGCAGTGGCAGGCCGGCGGCCTGCTGCGACCGACCTGATCGTAGGTTCGGAAACGGGCGACCACCGGCGACTGAACCGGTTCGGTTGCGGACGCGTAGCGAGTAGGGGAGGTACTACGACCAACGGCCGATGGCGGCTGATACCCGATACGCGCGAGAAATGGTGCACGCAAGTAAGCAACCAGGAGGTGCACCATGAAACGTCCGCTGCTCATCACCGCGGTCGCTGTTGCGGCCGGCGCCATCGCCGCCGCTCCAGCCATCGCCGGTCTCGCCGGCAATCCGTCTTTCAGCCAGCAGATCCCGGTGCGGGTACCCAGCCAGGCACAGCTCGTCCAGGCGGCCGAGCAGGAACCCAGCCGCACGCCGTCGAGCTCCGCCGTCCCGACCCGCTCGATGACGCCCGAACCGGGCGACCGCCAACGCACTGCGTACCCGGAACCCGGTGACGATCGTCGCCGCGGAAGC
>DASXJN010000110.1:0-4174 GCA_036497365.1 Jatrophihabitantaceae bacterium
ACGTCTGCTTCGACATGCCCTCCTGGCCGGCGAGCACCCCCGACCCGGTGTCCAGCACGTCCGCGAGCATGCCGATGGGGAGGGCGACCCGACGCGTGCTCGGCAGCAGGGTGAGCAGGCCGATCACCACGTCCCGCGCGCCGAAGAGCCGGGTCACGTAGGCGCCGTCGGCGTTCTCCGCGGCACCCGGGAAGCCGCTGCGCGCCGCAACCATCTGCGGCGCGGCGTAGGCCGCGAGCCCGTAGCCGGCCCGGCCCAGCCCGATCATGACCGGCAGCGAAACCTTGGACATCGGCAGTCACCTCTCGACGTTGTTCACCGCAGCTTGCCCGATCCGTGCCGCCAGCGGAAAGTCGGCTGCGGGCGCCAGGACGATCCCGAGCGGACCACTTCGACGCTGTGCCCGCAGTTGCGGGGTGGACGACAGTGATGTGCGCTCCCGCGACAACGGCGGGCGCGACTGCTCGCAGGGCGTTCACATCCGAATTGGCGATCTCGGCCGCGCGCTGTTGCCGCCGTGCGCCACAACCAACAGCTTTGCTTCGGCACGGTACGACGTAGGCCCGGACTCGCCGCCGCTACTGCTGCACGAGGCCAGCGCGACCCCACCGGCTACGGCTACAACTGCCACGCGAACGGCAACCATTCGCACCCTCCCCGACGGCCGGCGGGTGAATGGATGAGCGTAGGCGACTCGCCGCGTCGGTGCGAGCCGCTTGCGTTTTGCCCGTGGTCGGCTGCCGGACGCTCAGCAAATTGTCGGATTCGTATGTGTGTTAGCGCTCACAACCGGGTAGCCCAGCAATGGACGCCATGCCGGTGGCGCCAAAAGACGAAGGGACAACCCTCCTATGGACGCACGCATGCGCGCAGCGCTCGCTGTGGGCGGTGGCTACCTCCTCGGCAGGACGAAGAAGCTCAAGCTCGCGCTCACGGTCGGCAGCATGGTCGCCGGGCGAAAGGGCGCGAACGGAATGCTCGGGCAGGGAATCGAGCTGTTCCGCGACAGCCCTGAATTCGAGCGAATTCGGGGCCAACTTGCCGGCGCCGGCCGGAGCGCCGCGCTGTCGGCTGCGGCCGGCTCGCTGGGTCGGTTCACCGACCGGATCGAGGCCGGCAACGGGAAGAAGGCCGGCTCGGACGACGAGGACGACCACGAGGACGACGACCGCGCCGACGACGAGTACGACGACGACGACCCAGGCGAGGACGAGGGCGACGCGGCCGAGGCTGGCACCCCGCGCAAGTCGACGGCTCGCAAGTCCGCACCTAGCAAGACCGCGACCAAGAAATCCACGGCTCGCAAAGCGCCCGCGAAGACGTCAACGGCGCGGAAGGCGCCGGCGAAGAAATCATCAGCCCGTCGGGCGCCCGCCAAGAAGTCCACGGCCAAGAAGGCGCCGGCAAAGAAGTCGACGCCGCGCAAGTCCACGGCCAAGAAGACGCCCGCGAAGAAGTCGACGCCGCGCAAGTCCACGGCCAAGAAGGCGTCGGCGCGCAAGTCAACGGGAGGCCGCAATGGCTGAACGAAGCAGCAGCAAGTCCAGCAGCAAGTCCAAGAACGGGCTGCTCGACTCGAAGGGCGGCGGCGAGCTCGGCGACGAATTCCGGCACCTGCTGGAAGTACTCGCCGACAAGGCGCTCGCCGGTGCCGGCAATCGCGTCGAAGGCATCACCGACAAGTTGTCCGGATCGGCCAATGGTGCCGGTGCTAAGGCCGTCGGCAAGGCGGGCGAGAAGACCGCCGAGGGCAAGTCGCCGCTTACCGCGGGCTTGGCCGCGGGCGCCGAAGGCATCAAGGACAAAGTGAAGGATGTCTTCAGTGGCGGAGGCGGCGGCAAGGGCAAGAAACAAAAGGTAACCAACATCGTCGAGTCGATCGACGTAGGTGCCCCGATCGACGTCGTATACAACCAGTGGACGCAGTTCCAGGACTTCTCCGACTTCATGAAGAAGGTCGAGGACGTCGACCAGAAGGACGAGCAGAAACTCTCGTTCAAGGCCCAGGTTCTGTGGTCGCACCGCAGTTGGGAAGCAAAGATCGTCGACCAGGTGGCCGACGAACGCATCGTGTGGCGTTCGAAGGGCGAGAAGGGTCACGTCGACGGTGCGGTGACGTTCCACGAGCTGGCGCCGAACCTCACCCGGATCCTGGTCGTCCTCGAATATCACCCGCAGGGTCTGTTCGAGCGCACCGGCAACATCTGGCGCGCCCAAGGCCGCCGGGTCCGCCTGGAACTCAAGCATTTCCGCCGGCACGTGATGACCCAGACGATGCTGCACCCCGACGAGGTCGAGGGGTGGCGGGGAGAGATCCACGACGGGAAGGTCGTCAAGAGTCACGAAGACGCCGTCGACGAGGAGCAGGACGAGGACGACGCCTACGACGATGACGAAGCCGAGGACGCCGAGCCGGAGGACGAAGACGAGGACGAGGACGAGGACGAGGACGAGGACGAGGACGAGCGGCCACGCTCGCGGCGTCGGTCCGGGGCAGGACGGCGGTGAGCGAACATGAGCTCAGCGGTTGAGCAGCGACGCGGCGGGTATCTCGACCGTCCGTCCTCGAGCAGCCTGGCCGATGTCGTCGAACTGATCCTCGACAAGGGGCTCGTCATCGACGCGTACATACGCGTCTCGATCGTCGGCATCGAAATCTTGACGATCGATGCACGCATCGTCATCGCCAGTGTCGACACCTACCTGCGCTTCGCCGAGGCGACGAACCGGCTCGACCTCTACGAGCACGGCGGCAAGGATCTCGGCGAGCTCACCGAGTCGCTGTCCGAGGGCGGTGCCGAGGGCAAGACGAGCGGTGTGATCGAGGGGGCCAAGCACAAGGTCGACGAGTTGATGCACGGCGACGACGAGGACGACGAGGACGACGAGGACGACGAGGACGACGAGGACAACGAGGAAGAAGACGAGGAAGAAGACGAGGAACCCGGCGACGACGAGGACGACGAAGAGGAGGAAGAGGAGGACGAACGACCGAGCCGCAGTCGGCGCAATCGGGCCCGGCAGAGCAGCGCGCGCCGGCGATCACGCGGAGGCGATGACGAATGACCACGTCGGTCGATCGCATGTCCTACGTCTTCGGCGTCGTCGCCGCGGGAACCCGGCTACCCGAGATCGACGAGGCCGGCCCGGCCGCCGCGCTGCGTCTGGTAGAGGCAGCCGGCCTGGCCGCCGTCGTCGGAACACCGCCTGCGCACCGTTCGCTCGGTCGCGCCGCCGATCTGCTCACGCACGACCGGGTGGTGGCGGCGCTGGTCGAAGCCGGCACGCCGGTGCTGCCGATGCGGTTCGGCGCGGTTCTGCAAAGCGACGCCGCGGTCATTGAGGACGTCCTGACTGCGCGACACGACGAACTGCGCGCCGGGTTGGCCCGGGTCGCCGGTCGGGTGCAGTTCACCCTGACGGTCCGGTACGAGCAACAGGTCGTGCTGCGCGGCCTGCTCGCCGCACGCCCGGACATAGCTCGCCTGCGCGGCTCCCAGGATGCCGAGAACTTCGACCAGCGGCTGCGACTCGGCGAACTCGTCGTGCAGGCGCTCGACGAGATGCGGCCGGCGGACGCCCAGGCGGTGCTGGCCGACCTGCCGGACACCGCGGACCTCCTGCTGCACAAGACGACCGCGCCGGACGCGGTCCTGCACGCGGCGGTGCTCGTGGAGCGTCAGGCGGCGGCGGCGTTCGAGCGCGGCGTCGAACTGGTCGCGCGACGGCATCACCCGAGACTGCAGCTGCGGCTGGCCGGTCCGTCCGCGCCGTACGACTTCGTCGGGGCGGGCTGATGGGGCTGCTGACCGGCTTGCTGACCCTGCCGCTCGCGCCGGTGCGTGGCGTCGTCGCGATCGCCCAGGTCATCGAACGGGAGGCCTACCGGCAGTGGACCGACCCGGCCACGGTCCGCGAGCAGTTGGCGGCCGTGGACGCGGCGTACCAGCGGGGCGAGCTGACCGAGCAGGAACGCGACGAGCAGCAGGATCAGCTGGTCGCCCGTCTGTTGTTGCCCCGGGACGACGGGTGACCGGCCTGCCCGCCCGCGAGGATGCCGCCACGTTGGCCGACGTCCTCGAGCGGGTGCTCGACAAGGGACTCGTCATTGCCGGCGACATCCGAGTGAACCTGCTGGACATCGAACTGCTCACGATCAAGATCCGGCTTCTCG
>DASXJN010000111.1:0-5912 GCA_036497365.1 Jatrophihabitantaceae bacterium
GGACGTCCGAGCGCACCAGCTCGCGCACCAGCGACATGGGCTTGCGGCGCGAGCCCCAGCCGCCGATGCCGAGGGTCATGCCGGACCGCAGCCCGGCGATCACCTCGGCCGCGGTCATCCGCTTGTCGGCCATGTCCGGAGCGTAGCAAGCGCTTGGTTGGTTCGCGAGACAGGCTTCGGTTCGTCGAAATTTCGCCGCTGCGGCGCTAGCGTCGCGGCCATGACGATTCCGCAGACGGTGGTGGGCTCCGGCCCGGTGAAGGTGCTCGCGCTGCACGGTTGGTTCGGCTCGGCGTCCGGCTGGGGCATGCTGCCCGACCTGATCGACTCGGACGTGTACAGCTACGCGTTCCTCGACTACCGCGGCTACGGCGCACGTCGCGAGGTCTCCGGCGCCTACACGATCGAAGAGATCGCCGGAGACGCGGTGCAGTTGGCCGACGGTCTCGGTTGGGAGCGCTTCGCCCTGCTCGGCCATTCGATGGGTGGGTCGGCGGCGCTCCGCGTGTTCGCGAACGTGCCCGACCGGGTGCAGGCCGTGGTCGGCGTGAGCCCGGTGCCGGCGTCCGGCGTGCCCTTCGACGAGCAGAGCTGGCAGCTGTTCGACGGCGCGGCCGCCAACGACGGCAACCGCTACGCGATCATCGACTTCACCACCGGCAACCGGCAGTCGCCGACCTGGCTCAACCGGATGGTCGCCGAGTCTGTCGTCGGGTCGACGCGCGAGGCATTCGGCGCCTACCTGACGTCGTGGGCGAAGTACGACTTCGCCGATCAGCTGCCGACGCCCACGGTGCCGGTCAAGGCGATCGTCGGCGAGCACGACCCGGCGCTCGGCGCGGACACGATGAAGGCGACCTGGCTGGCGCAACTGTCGGGCTGCGAACTCGACGTGCAGGCCAATGCCGGGCACTACGCGATGTACGAGGCGCCGGTCGCACTGATCACCTCGATCGAGAAGACCCTGTCGTCGCTGGCGTGACGGACCGGGGGGCGGTCGCGCTGCACGACCCGGCGACCTACGTCGAGGGCGTGCCGTTCGGGCTGATCGAAGCGTTGCGGACCGAAGGCCCGGTCGCTTGGGTTGATGAGCCCGAGCTGCCGGGCCTGCCCGAGGGACCGGGCTACCACCTGGTGCTCGATCACGCGCTGGTGAGCGCCGTGCTGCGCGACCCCGCCACGTTCTCGTCCGCCCTCGGCGGGACGCAGATCCGGAACCCGGCGAGCGTCGCGGATCTCGATTACGTGCGCCGGATGATGCTCAACATGGATCCGCCGGAGCATTCCCGGCTGCGGCGGATGGTGGCGAAGTCGTTCACCCCGCGCGCGGTTGCCGCATTGGAGCAGCGCGTCGGCGACCACGCTCGGACCATCGTCGACCGCATGCTCGCCGGGCCGCCGGAGTGCGACTTCGCCAAGGAGGTCGCCGCCGACCTGCCGCTGCTCGCGCTCGCGGACGTGCTCGGCGTGCCGGCGGCGGACCGCTGGCTGATGTTCGACTGGTCGAACCGGGTGATCGGGTTCCTCGATCCGGACTACGCCGTGTCGGCGTCCTTCGACCCGGCGGACGGGACGGAGCTCGCGCGAGCGGCCGTCACCGTTCGTCCCGCACCCGCTGCGGACGGCCGGATGCCCGACCCGCGCAGCCGCACCGGCATGCCGGATCTCTACCGGTACGCGCACCTGCTCGGCGACGCGAAGCGACTCGACCCCGGCGCGGACGTGATGTCGATCCTGCTCGCTCAGCTGGACGAGGCGGGCGGGCGGATCTCGGTCGAGGAGTTCGAGAACATGTTCTGGCTGTTCGCGGTCGCGGGCAACGAGACGCTGCGCAACGGCCTGCCCGGCGGCATGATCGCGCTGCTTGCCCATCCGGACGCGCAACGTGCGCTGCGCGCCGATCCGAGCCGGTTCGCGACCGCGGTCGACGAGATGCTGCGCTGGTGGACGCCGGTGATGGTGTTCCGTCGCACCGCCACTCGCGACGTCGCACTCGGGCCGGTCGCCGTGCGCGAGGGCGACAAGGTCGTCGTCTCGTTCATCGCGGCCAATCGCGATCCGGCCGTGTTCGACCGTCCGGACGAGTTCGACATCGACCGCGCGCCCAACCCGCACCTGGTCTTCGGGCACGGACCGCACTTCTGCCTCGGCGCCCACCTGGCGCGAACCCAGATGCGGGCGCTGTTCGGCGAGCTGTTCGGTCGCACGTCCTGGCTCGAGGCGGCCGGCGAACCGTCCTACCTGAGGTCGAACTTCCAGCGCGGCGTCAAACGCCTCCCCATACGCTGGAAGACATGATTTCGGTGGAACTGGCCCGCAAGCTGCGCGACGCCGGATTGCGGTGGGATCCGCAACCGGGCGACCGGTTCGTGGTGGCCGACCGCGGCATGGACGACGAGGTGTTCACGCTGGCCGAGATGACCGTCGATGTGCACGACTTCCCCGGCGGTCGGGTGATCGGCTTCAACGGCACCGTCGAGTGGGCACTCGACTCGATCGAGGCGCACAACTCGGTCTGGCTGCCGAGCGAGTCACAGCTGCGCGAGCGCCTCGGCGGCACCTTCGTCCGCCTCGCCCGCGACGAGGACCAGTGGCAGGTGAGCGTCGATGTGACCGGCCGCCGGATCACGACCGCGGACGCAGACGCGACCGAGGCCTACGGCCTCGCCCTGCTCGCCCTCATCAACGCCGGCACCATCTGATTCTTGATCAACAGCGCCGAAACGCCCCTATAGGGCGTTTCGGCGCTGTTGATCTTCGAGGAGTTGTCCACAGCTGCGTCGATCGGCGTGCATGCGCCCGTGCTCGGTGGCGACGATCGGACGGTGCTCAAGAGCCCTACCGGCGAGCCGGTCCCGCGAGTGCTGACCTCGGCGCTTGCACGCAGACTCGGGTTCACCGAGAAGCAGATCCGGGTCGAGCTGGCCCATCACCGCTGGCAGCTGCTCGTTCGTGGCATCTACTTCACCCGGCCGGATCGTCCCGAGCGAGCGGACTGGATCACGGCCGGCCTGGCGATGGCGGCCGAGGAAGGCGTGCTGAGCGGATGGGACGCGGTGCGGGGCTACGACATCGGATCGGCACGGTCGCCCGTCGACGAGGTTCTGATCTTGACCACGGGGGGCAGCAATCGCATCGCCGGCAAGGTCCGGTTCCGACCGTCCACGCGACCGCTCCAGCCACGCCGCGTCGGCATCTGGCCGACGGCTCCACCCGCGCGAGCGGTCGCCGACACCGCGCTGGTGTACCGCTGGTTCGATCCGGTGCGCGCGCTGGTCACCTCCGCGGTGCAGCACCGACTTTGCACACCGGACGAGCTGGAGTTCGAGCTCGAGAACGGACCGCAGAACGGCAGCGCCCACCTGCGACGCGCCGTCGAGGACGTGTTCGGCGGAGCGGAATCGATCGCCGAGGCCGAACTCGCCGACCTGATCACCGCCGCCGGACTGCCACCGGCCGAACTCAACGTCGACATCCTCACCTGGGACGGCATCAAGATCGCCAGCGCCGACGCCCTGTGGCGCAGCCTGCGCGCCGGCCTCGAAGTCGACAGCAAGAAGCATCACTTCTACGAGGACCGATGGGAACACGGCGTACGCCGGCACACCGGCCTGACGACCACCGGGCTGTCGATCACACACTTCATCCCGAAGGACCTTCGGAACAACCCCGCCGCGTGCATGCGCCAGGTCGAGGAATGGCTCCGCCGCCGCGCCGCCGAGATCGGCGCTCCCTATCCGCCGCCGCCACCGCCGACTGGTCCGGACGGCCGGCCCATCCGAATCCCCTACGTGCTCCCACCACCCCTCGACCCGTTACCTTTTCTTGATCAACAGCGCCGAAACGCCCTATAGGGGCGTTTCGGCGCTGTTGATCAAGAAGGGTTTGGTGAGAGGCGCAGACGCTACGGCGCTGTTGACGCGTCGCCGTCGTCGGGGTCGATGATCACGTCGATGCCGGCTTCCTTGCGCTGCGCTGCCGTGATCGGCGCAGGCGCGGCGGTCAGCGGGTCGTAACCCCCGCCGGTCTTCGGGAACGCGATGACGTCGCGGATCGACTCGGTCGCGCTGAGCAACGCGCAGATGCGGTCCCACCCGAACGCGATGCCGCCGTGCGGGGGCGCGCCGTACTTGAACGCGTCGAGCAGGAAGCCGAACTTGGTCTGCGCCTCCTGCGCCGAGAGTCCCATCACCGCGAACACGCGCTCCTGCACGTCGCGGCGATGAATACGGATCGAGCCGCCGCCGATCTCGTTGCCGTTGCACACGATGTCGTAGGCGTACGCGAGCGCCGATTCGGGGTCGGTGTCGAACGTGTCGAGGAACTCCGGCTTCGGCGAGGTGAACGCGTGGTGCACCGCCGTCCATGCACCTGCGCCGACAGCGACGTCGCCGGCCGCAACCGCGTCGGACGACGGTTCGAACAACGGGGCGTCGACGACCCAGACGAACGACCACTCCGACTCGTCGATCAAGTCGAGCCGCTTGCCGATCTCGAGCCGTGCAGCGCCCAGCAGCGCCCGCGCCGAGTTGCCGCCGCCGGCCGCGAAGAACACGCAGTCACCGGGGTTCGCGCCGACGTGCTCGGCCAGTCCGGCGCGTTCCTCGTCCGACAGGTTCTTCGCGACGGGTCCGCCGAGCGTGCCGTCGTCCTGGACGAGCACGTAGGCGAGGCCACGGTGTCCGCGCTGCTTGGCGAACTCCTGCCAACCGTCCAGGGTGCGGCGCGGCTGCGACGCACCGCCGGGCATGACGACCGCGCCGACGTACGGCGCCTGGAAGACGCGGAACGGGGTGTCCTTGAAGAAGGCGGTGCAGTCGACCAGTTCGAGACCGAACCGCAGGTCGGGCTTGTCGCTGCCGAACCGGTCCATCGCGTCGTAGTAGCTCATCCGCGCGATGGGCGTCGGGATCTCGTGACCGATGAGCCCCCAGAGCGCGACCAGCACCGATTCGGCCATCGCGATGACGTCGTCCTGGTCGACGAAGCTCATCTCGATGTCGAGCTGGGTGAACTCGGGCTGCCGGTCGGCGCGGAAGTCCTCGTCGCGGTAGCACCGGGCGATCTGGAAGTAGCGCTCCATGCCGGCGACCATCAGCAGCTGCTTGAACAGCTGCGGCGACTGCGGCAGGGCGTACCACGAACCCGGACGAAGTCGCGCCGGCACAACGAAGTCGCGGGCGCCCTCGGGCGTCGACCGTGTCATCGTCGGCGTCTCGATCTCGACGAAGCCCTGGTCGAGCAGCGCCTCGCGGGCCGCCCGATTGACCTTCGAGCGCAGCCGGATCGCGGCACCCGGCGCGGGCCGGCGCAGGTCCAGATACCGGTACTTCAAGCGGGCCTCTTCGCCCACCTCGGCGTGCTCGTCGACCTGGAACGGCAGCGGCGCGGCCTGGTTGAGCACCACGAGCGAGGACGCGACGACTTCGATCTCGCCGGTCGGGATCGCCGGGTTCACATTGCCCTCGGGGCGCAGCCGCACCTCGCCCGTCACAGCGATGACCCACTCGTTGCGCAGCGCATGCGCGTCGGACTCACGGAACACCACCTGCGCCGTACCCGACGCGTCGCGCAGATCGATGAAGGTGACCCCGCCGTGGTCGCGTCGGGTGGCCACCCAGCCGGCCAGGGTCACGGTCGAGCCGGCGTCGGACGCGCGCAGCGCCCCCGCCTCGTGCGTGCGAATCACTCAGCTTCCTTCGCAGTAACGACCTGCGGGCGCAGGTCTTCGGTCGGTGGCGCCCACACGGCCGCGTCGGCCGGCCCCTGGGCACCACTGCGGATGTCTTTCACTTCGTCGCCGGCGCCGGCGACGTCCTCGCCCGGGAACCACACGAACGGGATGCCGCGTCGCTCGGCGTAGCGGATCTGCTTGCCGTACTTCTGCGTGCTCGCCGCTACCTCGGTGGCGA
>DASXJN010000112.1:0-31101 GCA_036497365.1 Jatrophihabitantaceae bacterium
CTTCGGTCGCGGGCGGGGTGTCGAGCAGGACGCCGCTGCCGTCGTTGTTGCCGACGTAGAGCGACAGGGTCGAGTTCGCCAGTGGCCAGCCTTGCGTTGCCCGCCACGTGCGACGTCCTGGGTCGAACAAGCGCACCTTCGCAACGTCGTCGAGCCCGGGGCCGCCGTCCTTCAGCCAGTGATCGAACCAGCGCAGGTGTTCGGCATCCATGTCGTGCGCGGCTGCTGCGCCGAAATCCACGCCGCCGTGCCGTCGACTCGGATAACGGGACGCGACGTGACTCCACGGGCCGACCAGCAGGTACTGGTTCGCCGCTGCCGGCGAAGCGGCGAGCATGTGCTCGTAGTGGTGGAAGGCGCCGAGCAGGTCCTCGAGGTCGTACCAGCCTGAAACGTGCAGGCACGGCACGTCGATGGACGAGTACCGGTCGTCGAAACGAAGTGACATCCAGAACTCGTCGAGCCGATCCTGATCGGTGAAGATCTCCCACGACCGACCGGTGGGGTTGATGAAGTCGCCCAACTTTCCGTAGGGCAGCGTGGCCAGCACGGTGTCCCAGTCGATGTCCTGTGCGCTGTGTCCTTCGGCGATTCGCCGGCGCGTGCCGTAGACCCACCAGGCGAAGAACAGCTGGAACGCGCCGTGCGTGTATGGAATCTCCTCCTGCCAGCGACCGGCCGCCGACGTCGAGACCATGCAGGTGAGGTGCGGCGGACGCTCGGAGGCGGCTGCCCATTGGGTCCATCCCATGTAGCTCAGCCCGGTCATGCCGACACGCCCCGTGCTCCAGGGTTGCGCCGCGACCCACTCAATCACGTCGTGCCCGTCAGCCGGATCGTTGACGAAGGCCGTCCACTCCCCCTCCGACTTGCCGCGGCCGCGGGTATCGACGACGACGAAGGTATAGCTGTGTTCTTGATACATCGCGGCCTCGTCGGTGATCATCGAGCTGCGACCCTTGTCGTAGGGCGTGATCTCGACGATCGCGGGGGCCGGAGCGTCGCCGGACGCGAGGTACACGTCCGCGGCGAGTTCTGCTCCGTCGCGCATCGGAATTCCGATCTCGAAACGTCTCGGTCCGCTCTGAATGCTCATCCGCGAGATGAAGCTGTCGAACGGACTGGAGTCGGAGTCTGCGACCGGTGCCTGCATCGCGCTGTCCCTCTCGCCGCGTGGATTCGTCTAGCTAGAGGCTAGGGACGGGCGAGCCCGCAGGCGTCGTCGAATCGACCAAGACATGTCACGATACGCATGGCGCAGGCACCAACAGGCTGCGCGATCGCGACCGGACGAGGGGGAACGAGCCATCAGGACAACCAACGTCGGCCGGATTCTGGACGATTTCGGAGCAACCTTGCTCGATTTCGTCCACGGCGATGTTGGCGTCCTGAACGCGCCGATCGGCGGTGTCGCGATCCACGACCCACTCGATGAACCTTCGTTGCCGCCGCGCGCCGTCGTCCTGGGCGTCACCGTCAGCGGTGCGGACGAGATCGCGGGTCTGCTGCATGCACTCGGCGAGGCCCGCGCCGCGGCGCTGGTGCTGCGCGCCCCGGTGCCGTCCGACGATGTGATCGCCGCGGCCGCGCGAGAGGCAGGCGTGGCCGTACTTGCACTGACCCGCGGTACGTCCTGGGCGCAAATCACAACGCGGCTGCGCGCCCTCACCGCGGTGACCGACATGAGCTCGAGCGCGAGCGGCGCGCTCGACGGCTCCCCGTCCAGTGACCTGTTCGCACTCGCCAACGCCGTCGCCGCCCTGCTGGACGCTCCGATCACCATCGAGGACCGCAACTCCCGCGTGCTCGCCTTCTCCGGCCGGCAGGACGAGGCAGATGTGGATCGCGTCCAGACGATCCTCGGTCGGGAGGTCCCGGAGCGGAACAGGCGGGTCTTCGTCGAGCGGGGCGTGTTCGGAAAGCTGTACCGCGAGGACTGTCCGGTGTGGATCGACCCGGTTAGTTTCGATCCGGACGCAGAATCTCTTCCCCGGGTCGCAATGGCCGTGCGCATCGGCGATGAGGTCCTCGGTTCGATCTGGGTGGCGGTGCGCGAACCGCTCAGTGGCGAGCGCGAGCAGGCGCTGCGGGACGCGGCGAAGGTCGTCGCCCTGCACCTGTTTCGCGAGCGCGCGGGCGCGGATGTCGAGCGAAGGCTGCGCGCGGATTTGGTGCGCACGGCGATGGAAGGCGGTCCAGCAGCGCGCGGTGCCGCCGACCAGCTGGGTCTGGCTCATGACGCGGTATGCGTCCTCGCGCTGGGCGTGCTGGGCGCGGGAGACGAGGTCGGTACAGACGCCGTAGCGGCGCGTGAACGTCAGCGGCTCGCGGACGCACTCGCCCTGCACGTGTCTGCCGCGCATCCGCGGGCAACCGCAGCCGTGGTGGGCAGGGTCATCTACGGATTGATCCCTGGTCCGGGCGGCGGCGCCGACGACGACGAGCGCATCGTGCGGATCAGCGAGGAGTTCCTTGACCGCGTCGGCGATCGCGTGCATGCCGCAATCGGAGTCAGCCCTGTGGTGCCTTCGCCGGAAGAGCTGGCGGTCGCGAGAGCGAGTGCGGACCGCGCACTGCGCGTGCTGCGCTCGGCCCGTGCCGACAAGCGCGTCGCGCGGCTCGACGACGTGCAGGGCGATGCGCTGCTCCTCGACCTTCAGGATCTCGCCACCGCTCGGCACGAGGACGCCTCCGGCCCGGTGTCCAGGCTGCTCGCCCACGACGCCGAACACGGCACGCACCTGGCAGCGACGTTGAGCGCCTGGCTGGAAACCTTCGGCGACGTCGTCGCCGCCGCGCAGCGGCTCGACGTCCATCCGAACACGTTCCGCCACCGGCTGCGTCGCGTCGCGCAGATCGGCGGGGTCGACCTCAACGATCCCGATGCACGCTTCGCAGCGATGCTGCAACTACGAGTATTGCCAGCGCGCAGGAGCTTGGCGGATCACCCGTAGACGGGCTCGCTGGCCGACGACGCCATCGTCACCACGACGTGGAAGCAGTGATAAAGCTCGGCGATGGTGTCGAAGGCGAATCGCACTGACCGCTCGTCGACGAGTTCCACGCCAGGCACCAGGGCCGCGGAGAATGCGCAGTTGGTGGCCGCGAAGGTTGCAACGCACTCATACGGCGCCTCGGGCAGTTCGGGCACCGTCGCCGACGAGACCGACGCCTTCGCGGCATCGCGCAGCATTCCCGAGGTGGTCTCCGGAGCTAGGCACCGCGCGGTGTAGCGGTCGACTGCGGTCTTCACCGCCACTCGCTGCGAGTCCGGCGCGTAGCCGGCAGCGTCGTCACAGGTGAGATTGTCGCCGGTGACGACCGCCAACTTCGCGCCGTACTCGCCGGCCAGAAGTGCGTTCAGGTAGCCCTCGCTCATCAGCCGGTCGTTCAGCGTGATGCGGCTCAGTTGCGATCCCATGAAGGTGTGGCTGAGCACGCCGGGGGTTCCTGCGGCCGAGTGGTAGCCGACGAACGCAACGAAGTCGGGCCGTTCCTGGATGCCCTCGAGCATCGCGAACGATCGGTTCTTGCCGCTCACCATGGAGATCCGGGGATCCAGCTGTTCCAACAGCAGGTGCCGCATACCGCCGTGTGCCTCGGTCACCACGACCTCGTCGACGCCGGCGTCGAACAGGCCGAGCGCGACGGCATTGACGTCAGCGGTGAACACCGGCTGGAACCGGGCGTAGCCGGCCCGGCCGGGGATGCAGTCGTCCGGCGCGGTGACGCCGGTCGCGCCTTCCATGTCGGCGGAGATGAGTGCCTTCACGTGATTCCCCTTTGTGTGTTGCCGGCCGCCGCCGGCGCGAGGAGCGCCGGTGTCTGGCCGAACGAGAAGTGGCATGCGCTGAGGCGCTCCGGGCCAGGCCCGATCAGCGCCGGCTCGTGCTCGGTGCACACCGGCTGCACCAATGGGCACCGCGGCGCGAAGCGGCAGCCCGTTGTCTGCTGGACCGCGCCGGCGTCGGGAGTGTCCGGCGCAGCCAACGGCGCGCCCGAGAGCCGAGGGATCGATGAGAGCAGCAGCCGGGTATACGGGTGCTGCGGATCGGCGAAGACCTGCTCGGTGGGCCCTTCCTCGACGATGCGGCCCAGGTACATCACGGCAATGCGTTCGCAGACCTGTCGGACGACCGCGAGGTTGTGGCTGATGAACAGCACGGTCAGCCCCAGCCGGGCCTTCAGGTCCAGAAGCAACGCCAGCACCTGCGCCTGAATCGACACGTCCAGCGCCGAGGTGATCTCGTCCGCCACCAGGATGGTCGGTTCCAGCGCCAAGGCACGCGCGATGCTGACCCGCTGGCGCTGCCCGCCGGACAGCATCGTGGGATAGACGTCGCGGAACCGCTCGGGCAGCCCGACTGAAGCCAACAGTTCGGTGGACCGTCGCATGATGTCCTCGCGCGGCACCATACGGTGCACGCGCAGCAGTTCGGCCAGCACGTCGCCGACGCGAAGTCGGGGGTTCAGCGATGACATCGGGTCCTGGAAGACCATCTGCACGCGTCGCCGCTCGTCGCGGGGGCGGCGCCTGCCGAGCACGACACCGTCTGCCCTGATCTCACCGGAGTCCGGGATCGTCTCGCCGACCAGCACCCGGCCGAGCGTGGTCTTTCCGCAGCCGGACTCGCCCACCAGGCCCAACGCCTCGCCCCGGTGCAACGTCAGGTCGACGTGGTCGACCGCGGTCAGCCGAGGACGATTGCGGTTGAGAACAGACCCGCCGGACAGCGCGAAGGACACCGTCACGTCGCGCATCGTGACCGCGTCGACCTGATTCCCGCTCACCGATGCATCGCCTCTGGCGCCAGCGGGCCCAGCACGTCCGGTGGGTCCGGAGGAAGGTCCGGGCCGGCGGGTTCTTCGGCCGCGAATGCCTCCGCACCAGTCGGTTCGTCCGGCTCGGGTAGCCCGGTGACGGCATGGATACACGCGCTACGTCGCCCGGGGCCGATCACGGCGAGCTCGAACTTCAGGTCCGGGCATGCGTCGACCCGGTAGGCACACCTCGGATGGAATCGGCATCCGGACGGCGGATGCCGAGGATCCGGCGGTTCACCAGGAATCGCGCGGGGCGCTTCCGGCACGTCGACGTCAGGAAGCGAACGCAAGAGGCTGGCTGTGTAACCATGCCGGGGATCGGCGAACACCGACGACACCGGCCCTGTCTCGGCGATCCGCCCGGCATACATGACGACGACGTCCTGACAGATCTGCCGGATGACCGCCAGATCGTGGCTGACGAAAATGAGCGCAGCACCGACGTCAGCGCAGACACTCTGCAGCAATCGAAGGATCTGCGCCTGGATCGTCACGTCCAGCGCGGTCGTGGGCTCGTCACAAAGGACGATGTCCGGCTCGGCCAACAGCGCCATCGCGATCATCACGCGTTGCCGCATACCGCCGGAGAGCTGGTGCGGGTAGCGGTGCATGACTTGCTCGGCTTCGGGCAGCCCCACGCGATGCAGGTATTCCAGTACACGAGCCTTCGCATCAGACTTCGAGAGGTGCAGGTGCAGCCGGCATCCTTCGGCCAGCTGGCTACCGATATGGCGGATCGGGTTGAGCGCTGCCATCGGATCCTGGGGCACCAGCGCGATCCGTCGACCACGGAGCCGGCCGAGCGCCCTCTCGGGACGCCCGACGAGCTCGTAGCCGTCGAGCCGCACCGAGCCGCTCACCGACATCCGCGGCGGGAGAAGGCCGAGAATCGCCCGAAGCGTCATGGTCTTGCCTGAGCCGGACTCGCCGACCAGACCCAACGCGGAGCCCTTGGCAAGGTCGAAGGTCACGTGGTCGACCAGCGTCACGTCGCCGTCGGGGCCGGGGTACTGAACGGTCAGCCCGTCAACTGCCAACAACGGATCGGTTGTCACTGTCGCCCGCTCCGTCCGGCCAGAGAGTCCGAGATCAGCGCGAGCCCGACGCCGAGCACGATGATCAATACACCGGGCGCTGCGGCCAACATCCAGTTGGTCAACAGGAATTGCTGTCCGTCGGCGATCATGACACCCCATTCCGGGGTGGGGGCCTGGATGCCGAGGCCCAGATAGCCGAGCGCCGCGATCGAGCTGATCGCCATGATCATGTCTGACGCCCACAGCACGATCACTTGGTTCGTGACGTTGGGCAGGATGTGCTTGAGCATCACGCGCAGGCTTCCGAGCGCGCCCAGTTTCGCTGCCGTCACGTATTCCTGCTCGCGAACGACCAGCACCTGCCCACGGGTCAGCCGCGCGTAACTCACCCAGCCGGTCACCGCGAACGCGATGATGATGCTCCACATGTTCTGGCCGAGCATGAACAGCAGGAGCACCAGCAACGGATAGGCCGGGATGGCCATCATCATGTCGATCAAGCGGGACAGCACCAGATCCACCCACCCGCGGAAGTAAGCGGCCACCAGGCCGAGCAGGGTTCCGGCGAGCAGGGACAACCCGGTCGAGATGGCCGCGAGCGGAAGGTCGATCCGTGCGCCGTACAAGAGTCGTGAAAGGACATCCCGACCGAGATCGTCGGTGCCCAGCAGATGTTGGCCCGACGGCGGGGCCAACGAGTGGATCACATCTTGTGCCAGCGGGTCGTACGGCGCAAGCAGCGGCGCGAACGCGGCAACGAGCGCGTAGACGACCACGATGGTGACCCCGATGCGCAGCGCCCACGGCGATCGCCGTGCGCGAGCGAAGATGCGGGCTCTGCGTCTGAGTGCCAGCGAGGTGGTAGCGGCGCTCACTTGAGACCAACCCTGGGATCGAGCACCGAGTACAGCACGTCAATGACGATATTCACCACGAGGATGGCCACCGCAGACAATACGACCACGCTTTGCACCAGCGCGAAATCGTGCCGCTGGAATCCGGTGATGAGCAGCGAGCCCAACCCGGGCAGGGCGAAGACGGATTCGACTATCAGAGCACCGCCCAGCAGACCCGCAAAAATCAGTCCGAGCAGCGTGACGGTGGGTAAGATCGCGTTCGGTAGCACGTGGCGCAGGATGAGCCGCCGGCCCACCAGTCCCTTCGCACGTGCCGAGAGCACGTACTCCGAGTCCAGTACCTCGAGCAGGCTGGCGCGCAGGCTTCGCACCATGACTGCCGTGTAGAGGATGGCCAGGGTTGCCGCCGGCAGGAACAACGTCTCCACGTGTCCGCCGAAGCCTGGGCGCAGGCCGCCCGCGGGAAAGATCGGCAGCTTGTACGCGAGCAGGAACAGCAGCATCGTCCCTACCCAGAACGCTGGCATACCGAGCCCGACGACAGGCACGCTGCGGATGATGTGGTCGGGCAGTTTGTCTCTGCGCAGGGCCGCCACGACCGCGAGTACGACGGTCACCACCGCGGTCAAGAGGACCGCATAGACCGCAAGGAACACCGTTGTGGGCAACGCGGTGATGATGACGTCTATCGCCGGCCTGCCGTATGTCACCGACGTACCGAAGTTGCCGTGCAGCATGTCGCCCATGTAGTGGCGGTACTGCTTCCACAGTGGCTGGTCCAGACCGAGCTGATGGTTGATGCGACTGATGTCGCCGGTCGTGGTTCGGACACCGAGCAGGCCGAAGGCAACGCTGCCAGGGAGCGCGGTGAACATGACGAACGTCAGCAACGTCACTGCCCACAACGTGATCACGGCCTGGCCGAGGCGCCGGAGAACGAATGTAAGCCTGGTCATCTGCTGAAGTCCGTTTCAAAGGTGCTCGATCAGCCCAGCGAAAGATCGTTGAAGTTGAACTGGCCGGTGAGGATCACCTTGAAGCCCTGCAGGGACGTCGATGCTCCCCAGAAGTAGGGCAAGGTGTACAGCCCCGGCGTGCTGGCGTCGTTGTTCACGATCTGGTCCGCGACCTTCTTGAAGTCCGCGACTCGCGTTGCCGTGTCGAATTGCGCTGCGGCCGTCGTGTTCAACTTCTGCGTCTGCTTGGTGTCCACGAACGAGTTGTAAGCGTTGGTGGCGAAGTAGTAGCCGACCAACTCACCCGGGTCGGGAATGTCGTAGGTGAGCAGACCGAAGTGTAGGTCGAAGGTCTTCTTGGTGGTCGCCGCCTGGTAGGTGTTGGTGTCAACCGTCTCGATCTTCGCGTTGAGACCGAGCGCCTGCAGGTTCTGCTGGATCACCTGGGCAGCCGCGTCCAAGCCGCTCTCAGAAGCCTTCGTGTACTGCAACACGATCGGCTTGGTCCACTTCGGTGTCGCGGACTGGGCGAGTTCCTGCTTGGCAGCCTGCAGGTCGTACTTCGTCCCGTTCGGAGTCTGGTAGCCGCCCAGGACGGAGGGCGACATCCACGTCGCCGCAGGCGTGCCGTTACCACGCGTCGCGGCCTGGATGATGCTTTTCCGGTCGAGGGCCAACGAAAGGGCACGGCGGAAGTGCACGTCACCGAACGGTGCCTTGCTGGTGTTCTCGGACAGGAAGTCCACCTCGGTCGAGGGGAAGGTGTCGACTGTTGTGTTGCCCCCCTTGAGCGAGGGCAGCTGCGCGAACTCGGGGGTCTCGATCAGCTGGGCCTGCCCGCTGCGAAGCTGGATCAGCCGGGTGTTCGGGTCGGCCACGGTGTTGAACGTGATGCTGCTCAGATGACCCTTCGGTCCCCACCAATCCGGGTTTGGCACCAGCTTGACGCCGACGCCCTGGGTGACAGAGGCAAACTTCCACGGGCCGGACCCGATCGGCTGCTTGTAGTAGGCCGTCTTGGACTGGCCGCCGAAGTTGTTCTCGACGACACCGCTGGTCTCGAGCGTCATCAGCTGCAGCATCACCGGTTCGGGCACCTTGGTCTTGATGACCACGGCGTTGTCGCCCGAGGCGGTGATCGACACGATGTTGCTGTACAGCGAACCGAGCAGCGCGCCCTTGCGGGCGAGGTTCAGGGAGAAGACGACGTCCTTGGCAGTCACCGGCTTGCCGTCTGAGAACTTCGCGCCCTGGCGCAGGCTGAAGGTCCAGCTCAGCTTGTCGCTCGAAAGCTTGTAGCCGGTTGCGAGCGACGGCACCGGCTTGGCGTTGTTGTCCAGCACGTAGAGCCGGTCAAGAACGTTCTCCAGGACACGGAGTGCGTCGTTGCTGGTGCCGGCCAAGTCCTTGTCCAGGGTGGTCATCTCCTGGTAGCCGACGATCGTGAGGTTGCCGCCGTTGGTCGGCGTTCCTCCCGATCCCGTGCCGGACGATCCGCCGGTGCCTGGGCTCTGGCTCGACCCGCCGCAGGCGGCGAGCACCATCGTGCCGGCGACCAGCACAGAGCTGAGGCACGTCCAGCGTGTTTTCCGACTACCCGTAGTCATCGTGCCTCCTGCTGCTGGGAGCTCCGGCGTGCGGCGCGCAGGGGGCGCGGGCCGCTGGCGGTGCTCGTCATCGGGGTTGGGGCTTCACCAAGCGCGAGGCTATGGCAGTCGAACCGAGCGGTCATTGTCGGACGCACCCATCTCCGACCCGGCGATTGGTGAACACGCACACCATGGCCGGTTTCGGCCGGGTGTCTGAGAGCGGACACGGTCGTCAATCCCGACTCGGAGTGGCGGCGTCACCGGTCGAGACCACGTACCAGCCATTCGGGTCGAATCCGATAACGCGCGCACCACCGGCGAGCAACGTCCCGAGTGCGGCGCGCAGTTCCTGGCGCCACTGTTTCGCAAGCGCGAGCTCAACCGTGCGTAGCTTCTCCACGTCGGCCGGGACTGCGATCAACACGGTGCTCCCTCCGATGTCGCTCGGGATCGGGCGACCATCCGCGGAGATCCCGAGCGCTTCCACGGCACCGTCGGCCCGTAACGCTGCAGCGTCGAACCCGGATCGGGAATGCGGGTGAGTTGCAGGCGTCCAGCGCTCGTCCAGATCCCACCGCACGAGCAGTCGATCGGTGGCGTCGCCGCCGTTGATGTCGTCGTGCATCGCGCCGTAGAAGTCGGGAAGGTATTCCACCGGCTGCACAGCGAGTTTCACGAGGTTGAAGTAGGCATTGCGCCGCACGAGCGGATCGAAGGTCCACGAGATGGTCGTGATTCGACGCTGGAGGGCCCAGGCTCGTTGATGAAGTTTGAGGGCGAGTCCCACGTTGCGGCCGCGCACAGCGCTGGAAACGCCTGCGATGTGGCTGTGCAGCGTGCTGTCGGTCGGCGCGGCGAAAAAGCCCACGCACGCGCCGATGAGTACATCTGCCTGGTACGCACCCGCCACATAGTTTCCGGCCTTGACCAGGGCAGTCAGCAACTCGGCGGTGACCGGCGGATTCTGTGCATCCGGGCGCCAGATGGACTGCAGCAGACCGCACACTTCGTCGAATTCGTCGCGCGTTCGGAGGTTGCGGACCGCTGCGCCTGCCGATGAGGCAGCAGCGTCGGCTGCCTCCACGGCCAGATCTTGCGCCGTGCCGACTGATGCCGGCAGATCCGTCATAGTGCTCATGCTCGCTACATCGGCACTGCGCGTCATGGTCGCCGCACACGAGATGCAAGGCCAATTCTGGTGCCACCGCACCGGAGCGCATCGGTGGATGGCGCTACCACTACACGCGCGGACTACCCGCGCGTCCGGTTCAAGTTATGGTTGGGCCGTGAGCGCAGCTACGCCGAACAGGCCACAGCCGCGCGTGCTGACCGACTCGAGGGCGATGAAGGCGCTGGCTCATCCCGCGCGGCTCGCCGCGCTGGATGTCCTCGGCGAGGGCCGCGAGGTTACGGCCACCGAGTGCGCCGAAGCCGCCGGGATCTCGCCGAGCGCGATGAGCTACCACCTGCGTGCGCTGGAGCGATGGGGTTTCGTCGAGCGCGTCGAGCACTCCGAGGACGGTCGGGAACGGCCATGGCGTGCGGTGGCCGACGCGTTCGAGATAACCCCGCAAGGAGGCCCGGCGATGACCGCGGCGACCAGCGCGGTGCTCGCCACGACATTCGACCGCGTGCAGAACGAGATGTCGCGGTGGGCCGGTCGCGAACGCGAGCAGTCCGACGAATGGCGTGGCGTCGCCGTGGTCGAAAGCTCCTCGGTCTGGCTGACCGCGGCGGAGGCGAAAGAACTTCGTGACCTGTCGGTCGGGTACGTCGAAAGCCGGCAGAGCCGCACCGCCGGTGACCACCCTGCCGGAGCTCGCCGGGTCCGGTCGCTGCAATTGCTCGTTCCGCTGGAGCTGGACCCCCCGAGATGACCGGTCCGGCGCCGATCAGCGCACCACCTGTGGCGAATCAGCCGGTGCGCACCGCCTGGCCCGGATAGGCAGCTGCAAGCAGCTGTCCGTCGCGGATGACGAACTCGCCACCAACGAGCAAGTGCTGCACGCCCGCCGAGGGGCGCGTCGGGTCGGTGTAGGTAGCTCGGTCAGCGACCGAGCCAGGGTCGAGAACCACGACGTCGGCATCCGCGCCGATCCCTAGGTGACCTTTACGGCGCGCGGCAGGAGCGGCGGTGTCGAGCACACGAGCGGGCAGGTAGGCGCACCGCCGAAAGGCCTCGGTCCAGCTCCACGCCCCGCGTTCGCGCACCATCAGCCGGATCGCGCGCGAGAAGGTGCCGGCGGTGCGCGGATGGGTGCGACCACCGGGCGGCAACGGCCAATCCCGCGTGTCGTGCGCGCCGTCGTCCCAGTACACCGGCATCGCGTCGCTGGCGACCATCGAGTCCGGGTGCTGCAGTGCGCGCAGCAATAGCGCGACGTCGGCAGGATCGCGCTCGTCGAGAAATTCGATGATGCACGGCGCCCCTGGGTCGCCGCGGCGCAGCTCGACCAGGCGAGCGGCGTCGCTCACGCGTTCGCCCGACCCCAAGAGCACTACGGACCGAGGCGTCAGCCCCCACGTCGCGAGAACGTCCGGCTCGAGGAACGCCGCGCCGATCGCCGTGCTTCCGGCGCCATAGGGATAGGCCTCGACGGTGACGGGCGAGCCCTCGCGGCGGGCGCGATCGAACAGCTGCAGGACCCGATCCACGTGGCGGCGCGACGTGCTGTTCACGTGACAGTGGTGCATGTGTGCGCCGGTCTCGGCTGCTGCCCGTACCAGCTCGGTCGACCCGTCGATCGGGGTGGACGGATCGACCTCCACCAGTTCGCGCACGTGCGTGAACACCGGCACGCCGGCCTCGGCGGCCAGTCGCGCAACGGCGAGGAACTCCACAGGGTTCGTGCGCGGGGCGTAACCCTGCAAAACGCCGATGCCCAGGGCGCCCGCACCGAGTTCGGTACGCAGCAGATCGAGCCACGCATCCAGCTCGCCCGGCGTGGAGTCGCGCTGCCAGTCCGGATTGCCGAGCACTGCCAGCGCACCGGCGAGCGAGGCGTCGGGAGCCTGGCCCGTCAGCACCTGTTGCCTGGCGCCTCCCCACGACGCCGCAAACCCGTAGTTCAGCGGGCGCCCTGCGTCAGATGCGTCGGCGAAGGCCCGCGTGATCGGCATCAGTCCGGCCTCGAGATCGAGGGCGGTCGTGACACCGTCGCAGGCTTGTAGCCGCTGACCGGCGATCGAATGCACGTGGCTGTGCAGGTCGACGAAGCCCGGCCCGATGATCAGTCCGCGCGCGTCGACAATCGTGTCGGCTTGGTAGGTTCCGGCTTCGTCGGAGCGGGCTGGCTCAGCACGATCAGCTGCGGGCGCCGGCGCGGCCGGTCGCAGCGCGGCGATCCGTCCGTCCTCGATGAGCAGGTCGGCATTCCCGTCGAAGTTCGTCCCCGGATCGACGACTCGCCCGCCTTGGAGCAGAATTGTTTGCCGCACGGCTCGACTCTATTGCCGCATCAGCGGAGGCTGTCGACAGTGGCGCGCGCAAGCGTTCCGATTGCTGCGTCGGCAACCGGATCACGCGACCCGTCGTGCGAGCTGCCGACGAACACCGCGACAGCGAATCGACGGCCGTCCGGGTACTCGACTACCCCGGCTTCGTTGCGGCGATGGCCGAGTGTGCCCGTCTTGGCGCTGATCTGCACGCCCGCCTCGGGAAAGCCGGAACCCAGCCGGTGCGGCCAGACCTGCAAACCGAGGATCCTGCGCGCCTCGGCGCAGGCGGCGGGATCGAGAATCTCGTCGCACCAGAGCTGGGCGAACAGCGTTGTCGTCTCGCGTGGCGTCGTGTGCGTGGTCGCTGCCGGCGTCAGGGCGCGGACGGTCCGCATCCGGCGCGTGAGCTCGGCCGGCTCGAGCTCTGCTGCTCCACCGCTGTCTTGGCCGAGATCCTCCTCGATCGTGCGGAACAATGCGTTGCAGTCACCGACCAGAACGGTGTCGCGGTGACCAAGTCGCTGCATCGTCGCGTTGATCGCGTCGAGGCCGAGCATCCCCATGATGACGTCGGTGGCGCGGTTGTCACTGACCGACATCATCGACAGGGCGAGGTCGCGCAGCGAGACGTCGACGTCGTCGATTGTCACCGAGTAGCCCGTCGGGCCCTCGGTGAGCAGATCGTCAGCCGGCAGGCGAACTCGCTGGGTCGGGACGAGCGCGCCCACCGACCACTGCCGGCAGAGCTCGACCAGAACGGGCACCTTGAACACGCTGGCCGACACGACGAGCTCGTCGGCACCGAATCCGGTTTCGGCGCCCGAGTCGAGATCGACGGCATGGAGCCATCCTTCGAGGCCTCGTTCGTCCAGCAAAGCCTGGAAGTTCACAGCCGGCCACCGCCCTCGCGCACTGCGAGTCGTCCTCGCCCCGGTTCGGCGAGAACCGCGCCATCGCCGTACACCACGTCGCCTCGCGACACCGTGTACCGCACCGCACCCGTCACGTTCATTCCGTCGTAGACGGAGTATCCGGCGCGCGACTGCATGCGCACCCCGTCGATCGTCCAAGTCCGTTCCGGGTCGAGGACGAGCAGATCGGCGTCTGAGCCGACGGCGATCGTGCCCTTGCGCGGATACATGCCGTTGAGCCGCGCCGTGTTGGTCGAGGTGAGCGCAACGAACTGTTCCAACGAGATGCGACCCGTGCGCACGCCCTCGTCGAAGATCATCGGCAGCATGGTCTCCAGGTCGGCGACACCGGCTCGGATGGTGTTGAGGTCCAGCGCGGCATCGACCTTGTCGGCGAGCAGCCAGGGAGCGTGATCGCTGGCCACGGTGTGCACCGATCCGTCGGCCATGCCCGCCCACAGTGCGTCGCGGTCGGCCGCGGTTCGCAGCGGCGGCATGCCGACGTACTTGCCGCCGTCCGGCTCGGCGTGCACGTCGGCGGTGAGATGCAGATAGAGCGGACGCGTTTCGACAAACACCGGAAGGCCGCGGCGGCGTGCACGTCGCGCAGCGTCCAGAGCGGCTGCCGAGGACAGATGGACGAGCACTATGGCTGCGCCCGTCGCCTCGCAGATCGCGATCGCGCGCTCGACCGCCGCCGCCTCCGTGTAGTCCGGCCTGCTCGCCGGATAGTGGCACAGCTGCCCGTGCCCACTCGCGGTCAGCGTGTCGGTGACATGCTCGATCAGCACGCCGTCCTCGCAATGCACGTAGACGAGCATGTCGAGCTGTGCAGCAGTGCGCACTGCCTCGATGACCGGGCGTGGGTCGTGGTCGAGCGCGATCGTCACGATCTTCAGGCTGCGGTGACCTTCGGCAGCGAGGGAACGCAATTGCGCTGGCGTGTCGGTGGTGGCAAGGAAGGCACTCGGATGCAGCACGAAGTCCGACACGGCCTGCTGTTGAGCTGCGGCGAGGTCACGGTCAACCGCGGCGCGTACCGACCCGTCGTCCTCGTCCGGAAAGCTCATCTGACCCACCGTGGTGATGCCACCCGCGAGCGCGGCCGCCGTGCCTGTGTGGAAATCGTCGACCCAGCCGGGAGGATCGTCCGGCTGTGGCGCGCTCGTCATGAGATGCACGTGGAGGTCGATCCCGCCGGGCAGGACATACGCGCCGGCCGCGTCGAGCTCCTCGCCCGCGGTCATCTCTCCGCCGAGCTGCGCTATACGGCCGTTCCGGATACCGATGTCGTAACGTCCTCGACCGCCCGCCGTCACCACGGTCCCGCCACGGACGACGAGATCGAAAGATGCCACGCGTGCATCATCGTCGACCGGTCGAGGCGGCGCTTCGTACGATCGGCCGAATATCCGCCAGCCGGCTTGTGCCTCTTGTGGCGTTGACTGCGGACCGGCGTCGGAATCGATCGGGCTACTTGACGACGAGCGTCTTGCTTGCGAAGCCCTTCTGCCCGGCGCTGTCGGTCACGGTCACCTTGACGAGGTACGTGCCGGCCTTGCTGTAGGTGTGCGATGCGGACCCGGTCGACTTGGTGCTGGTCGTGCCGTTGCCCCAGTCGAACACGTACTTCGTCGGCTGCGCACCGACCCGCGAGGTGCCGGTCGCGGTCACGGTGAGCTTCTTGCCGTGCTTCGGGCTGCTCGGCAGGGTGATCGTCACCTTGGGGTTCGTGGGCGCGAACACGCCGAGCCCGGTCGGCACGCCGACACCGGACGGTCCGTCGTAGCCGTAGTCGGCGTTGCACTCGAGGCTGAAGGGATCACCCACCAGCGTGCTGCCGTCGCGCGGGAAGCTGCAGTCCTTCTCGCCGCCCGCGTCGCCCGCGGGGTCGTTGAGCCCGTTCGGGTTGCCGTTGCCCGGGTGACCGTGACCGTCGTTGCTCTCGGCGGACAGGATGGCCGCACAGTTCTGCGAATCGTCACCGGCACACCATCCGTTGCCGCCCGCCCACACGTCGTACAGCGAACTCGGGTGGTTGGTGAAGTTCGTATAGAGCGCCTGCGACGGGCTGACCGCACCGCCGTCGCCACCGGCGAGCGCCCACATGCCGGCGATGAGCGGTGAGGCGAGCGACGTGCCGCCGATCGTGATCCAGCCGTGGGAGTAGGTGTCGTAGATGTCGAAGCCCGTGTACGGGTCGGCGAGCGCGGCGATGTCACCGGTCATGCGCTTGCCGCCGCAGCCGGTCTTCGTGTAGCCGGCAACCTGCTGCTGCCAGGTCGTCGCGGTGTAGGTCGTGCTGCAACCACCACCGCTGGCACCCATCGCGCCGCCGATCCACTCACCGTCGAACACGGCGTTGTCGTCGTCCGCGCCGTTCTCGTTCCAGACATCCTCTTCCTGGCGCGTCCCGTTGCTGTTGAGCGCGAGCGCCGTGCCACCGACCGCAACGACGTTCGGTGACGACGACGGGAAGTTCGGCGCATTGTCCGACGACCCGTTGCCGTCGTTCGCGAAGTCCCAGTCGAACCAACCGTTGTCGCCGGTGGACGCCATGATCGGCACGCCCGGGTGGTTGTACGCCTTCAGCACCGCATTGCTGCGCGGGCTGTTCGGATCCTCCGGGCCGCCGAAGGAGTTGCTGACCTCGGTCGCGCCCAGCTTGACCGCAGTGTTCTCGGCCGTGGCCAGGTCGCTGTCGTACGCCGCGGTCGCCTCGACGAGGAGGATCTTGCAGTGGTTGCACACCGCGCGCACCGACTCGATGTCCAGCGAGATCTCGCCGGTGTCCGTGGTGTTCGACGGCAGCGGGCTCGTCGCGCCGTTCTGATTCACCTTGCGGAACGAGGTCGATGTCTCGGTCGGTAGGCCGTAGTGCCTGTCGAAGGTGTTCAGATCGCTCAGCGCGTGCGGGTCGTTGTTCCAGTCGATGATGCCGACGGTCTGGCTGCCCCCGCCCGAGGCCGGGTTGACGCCGTAGGCGGTCGCGATGTCGCCCGGCGTGAAACCGCCGGCCGGCCCGGTCGCGTAGTCCGGACGCACCGAGTAGGCGAATGCACCGGGAGTGCCCTTCGCGACGTTCACCCGCTTCATCGCGAAACACCGGATCGCGTACGGGTTCTTCGGCTGGGCGCACAACGGCTCGCCCACCGCGTAGCGCACCGGGCCGGACGGAGTCGTCGCCGCCGGCCGCGGGCTCGACACCGTGGCACCGGCATGCGATGACACCGACGCACGCACGACGTGCACCGCAGGCGACGACGCACCTGCGGGAAGAACACCCGCTCCAATTGCCGCACCTGCGGCAGCAATACCGACAACAACCTTGCGCCTCATAGCTCGCCCTCCCGCGCGCAATGCAGCCACCACGTGGTGGCTCGGCCGAGACTAGGGCTCGACGCGCCGCCCGCAGAACCTTCTACGCCGAAGATGGCGCAAGTATGGGATCAACGGAATCAGTCCGGATGTCAGCGATGAGTTCTACGGTTGCCGCGAGTCCTATCTGAAAGACAGTCGGGACAAGGAGGTACGGATGAGCGGGGTTCGGGTACTGGTCGGCACGCGCAAGGGCGCGTTCACGCTGACGTCGGACGAGCAGCGGCGCGAGTGGAAGGTCGACGGGCCGCACTTCCCGGGCTGGGAGGTGTACCACGTCGCCGGTTCGCCCGCCGACCCCGATCGGCTCTATGCGTCGCAGAGCGGCGGCTGGTTCGGCCAGGTCATGCAGCGCTCCGATGACGGCGGCAAGAGCTGGGAGACCGTCGGAAACGACTTCACCTACGCCGGCGTCCCCGGCGAGCACCAGTGGTACGACGGCACGTTGCGGCCGTGGGAGTTCACCCGGGTGTGGCATCTCGAGCCGTCACCGACCGACGCCGACACTGTGTACGCCGGCGTACAGGACGCCGCGCTGTTCCGCACCACCGACGGCGGCAAGACCTGGGACGAAGTGCGCGGCCTGCGCGAACACGGCTCCGGACCGAAGTGGCAGCCGGGCGCGGGCGGCATGTGCCTGCACACGATCCTGCTCGACCCGACCGACGCGAACCGCATGACGATCGCGATCTCGGCGGCAGGCGTGTTCCGCACCGACGACGCCGGTGAGAACTGGCGACCGATCAACAAGGGCTTGCTGTCCGACGGCATCCCCTCCCCCGCGGCCGAGGTCGGGCACTGCGTGCACAACCTGGCGATGCATCCGTCCCGTCCGGACACGATCTACATGCAGAAGCACTGGGACGTGATGCGTACCGACGACGGCGGTGAGAACTGGACCGAGGTCAGTGGCAATCTGCCCAGCGACTTCGGCTTCCCGATCGCGGTCCTCGCGCACGAACCCGAGACGGTGTACGTCGTGCCGATCACCAGCGACTCGCAGCACTTCCCGCCGGAGGGCAAGCTGCGGGTCTACCGCAGCAGGACCGGCGGCAACGAATGGGAGGCGTTGACCAACGGGTTGCCGCAGGAGCACTGCTACGTCGACATCCTGCGCGACGCGATGGCGATCGACACGCTCGACGACTGCGGCGTGTACTTCGGGACGACCGGGGGCCAGGTCTACGGCTCGGCCGACTCCGGCGACAACTGGGCACCGATCGTGCGTGATCTGCCGCCGGTGCTGTCGGTCGAGGTGCAGACGCTGACGTGACCGCCTCGATCGTGGTGCAGCTGCCGGCGCACCTGCGCCAGTTGGCCAAGTGCGACAAGCGGGTCGAGGTCGACGCGGAGCCGACCCAGCGCGGCGTGCTCGACGCGCTCGAGGCGCGGTACCCGCAGCTGCGCGGGACGATGCGCGATCCGGCAACCGGAAAGCGCCGCGCGTTCGTCCGGTTCTACGCGTGCGAGCTCGACCTGTCGCACGAGTCGCCGGACGCACCGCTGCCCGACGAGGTCGTCACCGGCCGCGAGCCGTTCCTGGTCATCGGTGCCATGGCCGGCGGCTAGCCGACTTTGCCCCGCCAATGCGTGTGGTCCAGCAACGGCAGCAACCATTGGCGGGGCAAAGTCAGAGTCAGCGGACGCGGGATGATCCGGAGCAGGCGCTGTCAGATCCGCCGGGCTTCACCCTCCCGGACTGACCGAGGCACCAACACGGGTCGCAAGGCGTCCGCCCAGGTGCACCCCGTCGATGCGGCCCTCGGCGTCGCGGGTGAAGTAGCCCTTCATGCCCTTGCCGGCGCCGTCGGTGATCACGTACTTGTCGTCGTCGCGGGCGAGCAGGCCGATCGGGTAGTCGGGCTGCGGCTCGTCCGGGTCCTGCCCCGCATCGAGCAGTGTCTGCCGCATCTCGGGCTTGATCTTGATGCGCGCGACGAGTTGCCCCTCGGTCGGCTCGACGTCGACGAGCACGATGATCGTCTCGTAGGTGCCGGCGTACTTCGCCAGCTCGTCGTCGCTGAGCTTGATCGCTTCGGGCTCGCGCTCGATGACGCCGAGGTACTGCTCGAAAGCCCACACTCGCAACTGGTCGTTGAACTTCGGCCCGTTCGGCCCGCAGTTGGTCATCGAGATCAGGCCGAAGTTCCGTTCCGGCACCATGAGGAACTCCGAGTGCTGCCCGATCGTGGTGCCGCCGTGCGCGACCACGCGCACTCCGTCGACATCGCGCAGCAGCCAGCTGATGCCGACTGCGTCACCGAGGGCGCTGCCGGCCATCTCCGCGGTCGGTTGCTGCATGCGCTTGATGGACTCGGCGCTGAGGAACCGGGATCCGTCGGGAGCGGTGCCATCGCCCAGGTGCAGCCGCGCCCAGGCGATCTGGTTCGCCGCGGTCGCCGACCAGCCGCCCGCCGGCGCGTTGCCGCGCGGGATCGCCCACGAGGGCGCGAGATGGATCTCGCCGTCGTCCTCCTGGTTGTGGCCGACCGCGAACCGCCGCATCATGATCTCGGTCATGAAGATCAGGGTGTCGTCGAGGCCGAGCGGATCGAGCACGAGCTCGCGCATCGCCGCTTCGTAGGTCTTGGCGGTGATCTTCTCGATCATGTAACCGGCCACCGACAGCGAGGCGTTGTTGTACGACACGGTGGCATTGAGAGGCGTGACCTGCTTGATGTCTTTCATCAGCTCGACGTAGCGAGCCAGCGCGTCATCGCCGTCGCCGGTGTTGTCGGAGAGGTCGCCCTCCCAGCCGGCCGTGTGGTTGAACAGGTTGAGCACGGTGACCTCGCGGGCCACGTCCTCGTTCTGCAGATGGAAGTCCGGCAGGTAGGTACGCACCGGCGCGTCGAGGTCGACATCGCCGCGTTCTACCAGCCGCATCATGGCGGTCGCGGTGAACGTCTTGCCGGTCGAACCGAACTGGAACAGTGTCGTTTCGTCCACGGTCAGCGGGTTCTTCAGGCTGGTCACGCCGGAGAACGCGTACTGCTCGTTGCCGTCGTGGATGATGCCGACGGCGACGCCGGGTACGTCGAGTTCTTCGGCGAGCTCGCGGACCTTGGCGGCGAGGGCGTCCTGATCGATCACGGCGACTCCTTGGCAGGGTGGACGGTTGCTCTCATCGTGTCGACCGGTCGCGGTCACGGCTATGTGCGCGGGCGACAAATGCCCGGCGCGCTGTCGTCAGGGCGCACCAATGTCACGACGGCAGCGAGATGACACGCAACTGCAGCATCGCGGCGAAACGCGCGTCCGGGTCCTCGAGATCCAGTCCACCGACCTCGGCGAGTCGGCGCAGCCGGTAGCGAAAGGTGTTCGGATGCACGTACAGCGCCGCCGATGCGGTGGCGATGTCGCCGAACGCGTCGAGCCAGGCCCGCAGGGTCTCGACGAGGTTGGTGTGGTGTTCCTCGTCGTAGGCGAACAGCCGCGCAACGGGGCCGGTCGGCTTGTCGCCGCGTGTCACGACCAGATCGCGCAGTTCGAGCACGAGCGACTCGACGTGCACGTCGTCGAGCCGGGCCACGCGCTGGCGACGCGCGCCGTGGCGGAGCACCCGTAGTGCGCGGTCGGCGCTGATGCGTGCTTGCGCGAGCTGTACCGTCTCCGAAACGACGTGGCTGACGCCGATGACCGCAGGCATGCGGTCGCCGACGCGATCGAGGAACTCCTGCGCGATGCGCACCGCGCGTTCCGGTCCGTCGGCATGGTTGCCTACCACCGGCACCAGACCGTAGGCCACATCGCCGACCAGCGCAGCAGCGCAGCGTGGGTGCACGGCGCTGAGGTGCATCGCGAGCGCGTCGGACATGCGTTGCAGCTCGGTCACCCGGCTCGTGTCGCCGTCAAGCGACGGCTCGTCCTCGGTCGGCGACAGGATCGCGAGCGCGAGCACGACCACGGGCTGGTCGGCCAGGCCGAGGCGTTGCAGCGCTTCGTGCGCACCCCCGTCGCCCTCGAGGGCGGTGCCGACGAGATCGGCGCGCAGCCGGCGTTCGACATCGGCGCCGGCGCGGATACGCAGCATGTGCAACGCGACCACCTTCGCCGCGTCGCGCATCGCCTGGGTGCGGTCGTCGCTGAGCGGTTCGTGCACGGCGACCCAGATCGACCCGAGCACCTCGTCGCCCGCGCGCACCGACACCGCCACTCGCGGCAGGGTGAGATCGCCTTCGTCGGTCTCGAACGGCGCGACGTACACCGGCTCGTCGCTGCGGTACAGCTCCCGGAACACGCCGCGTTCGGTGAGTACGCGCGAGAAGCGCTCGGGCACCTGCCGGCCGAGGATCGTCTCGACACGGGACTCGTCGGCCTCGTCCTGCCGGCCGGAGAACGCGAGCACGCGTGAGCTGCGGTCCTCGATGGTCACCGGCGCGTCGATCAGCGCGGCGACGGCGTTGGCGAGCGCGAACAGGTCACCGGCCGGCTGCCCGACGAGGGTCTCGGAGGCGTCAACGCCCAGATCGCCCTCGGCGAGCAGCGAGCGCAGCATGGCAGCGACCTGCGTCCAGGACGCGCCGCGGGTCAGGCTGAGCACCGCGACGCCGGCATGCTCGGCCGCCATCGCGATCGGGCCGCTGGTCGGAACCGGCGCGCGCAGGATGAGCCCGACGCACCGCTGCCGGCCCAGCGCACTGATCAGGTGGGCGATCTCGTCCGGGTGCCCCTGCGAATCGAGACCCACGCCGAGAACGAGGGCGCGGTCGGGAAGCGGCGGGTCGTCGACCGGATCGTGGATGACGATGCCGCCGATCTCGTCCGGCCGTTCCGAGTCGCCATGGACGAGGTCGAGCAGGGTGGCACCGAGATCGTCCACGACCCGGCCGAGGCTGGCGCGCGGTCGCGGCGCGCGCGCTGTTGTCGCCACCACCGCCCTGAGCACCCCCCGAAGGTACGAGTCGGGTGCTCAGCCTAGTTCGTCCGGCCGGACGAGATCACCGCCGGTTTCGGTGTTGCGGCACAACGGGCTCGGTCAGCCGAGCGGGATCCACTCCGTGCCGGTGGTGACAGCGTCCAATTCATCGGAAAGCGGGTCGACGCCGATGCCGGGCGCGGTCGGAACGTCCAAGTGGCCGTCCTGCACCACGAAGGGGGCGGTGATGTCGGTGCGGTAGTAACGGCCGGAGCCGGACGTGTCGCCCGGCAGCGTGAACCCGGGCAGGGCGGCGAGGGCCAGGTTCGCCGCTCGCCCGAGACCGGTCTCGAGCATGCCGCCGCACCACACCGGCACGCCGCTGGCATGGCACACGTCGTGCACGCGGCGGGCCTCGAGGTAGCCGCCGACGCGTCCCGGCTTGATGTTGACGATGGAGCAGGCACCGAGCCGGATCGCATCGGCTGCGGCGCGTGCGGAGGTGATGCTCTCGTCGAGGCAGACCGGCGTGCGCAGTTGCTTGGCGAGGTCGGCATGCCCGAGCACGTCCTCCTCGTCGAGCGGCTGCTCGATGAGCAACAGGTCGAACGGGTCGAGCCGGGCCAGGTGGCGGGCGTCGGCGAGGGTGTAGGCGGTGTTCGCGTCGACCTGCAGCAGCACGTCGTCACCGAACCGCTCGCGGACGGCGCCGACCGGCGCAATGTCCCATCCCGGTTCGATCTTGAGCTTGATGCGCACGTAACCCTCGGCGAGGTAGCCCTCGACCGCGTCGAGCAGTTCCGGAATCGAGTTCATGATCCCGACCGAAACGCCGCAGGCGACCCGGTCGTGCACCGCACCGAGTTCGCGTGCCAGCGGCCGGCCTTCGGCGCGCAACTCCGCGTCGAGCACGCCGAGTTCGAGAGCGGCCTTGGCCATCCGATGGCCCTTGAACTTCTCGAGGGCGGGGGCGACGCCGATCGCGGTCAACGAGTCGACCGCGGCCAGCGTCGGCACGAAGAAGCGCCGCAGCACGTCGGCAGCCCCGTCGAGGTATTCCGACGAGTACAGCGGGCCGGCCATGGCCACGCACTCGCCCCAACCCTCGGCGTCGGCCGTAGCGACACGCACGAGCAGCGCTTCGCGTTTGGTCTCGGTGCCGAACGATGTGCGGAATGGAGCGACAAGCGGCATGGCAATGCGCCGCAGTTCGACGCCGGTCAGCTTCACGACAACCCCCGTTGCACGATGTACCACCCTGTTCGGTCGAATCCGGTGACGCGAGCGCCGCTCACAAGCAACGTGCCGAGCGATTCACGCACGGCTACTCGCCAATGCTTGGCCGCGGCGGGATCGTTCGCGCGCATCGACTCGATGTCGGGCGGCACCGCCACGAGCAACGTTTCGGCGTCGGTGCGGCCGATCTCGGGACGGCCGTCGCCACCGGCGCTGAGCGCGACCTCGGCGCCACGCGCGCGTTCGGTCTGCACGTCGACGATGCGGGACGATCCGACACAGGCGGCGATCACCGCAGGCGAGTCGAGCTGCCATCGCACGAGGATGCGGTCGCTGTCGTCGTCGCCGTTGATCGCGTCGTGCATGTCGCCGTAGAAGTTGTCGAGGTATTCATCCGGCAGCGCCGCAAGCTTGACGATGTTGAAGTAGGCGTTGCGGCGTACGAGCGGGTCGAAGGTCCACTCGATCGCGGCTACGCCGCGAAGCAACGACCAGGCGCGCTGATGCACCTTGAGCGCGAATCCCACGTTGTGGCCGCGCGCTGCTCCCGAGACGCCGGCGATGTGGCTGTGCAGCACCGCGCCTGCGGGCGCGCCGAAGAAGCCGACGCATGCACCGACGAGCGCGTCGCCGATGAAGGCTCCGCCGATGTAGTTGCCCGCCTTGCTGAGTGCGCGAAGCAATTCGGCGGTTACCGGCGGATTGGTCGGATCGGGCCGCCAGATGTCGTTGTAGAGCCGATAGACCCCGTCGAGCTCGCTCTGCGAGGTGAGCTCGCGAACCTGGACACCGGAAGCGCGCGCAGCCGCGTCGGCGGCGGCAACGGCTGCGTCGACGGTCGTCGACGTAGCAGCGCTTCCCTCACGCAGGTCGGTCACCGGACCAGTCTGCGGGGTGTCGGTCGGTGTCGTCATGGTCGATCCGCACCAGCCGGAAGGGCATCGTTCGTCGCAACGGACTCTTTCGGTTCGGCTAGTAGATCGGCCAACATCGCGGCCAGCAATTCGGTGCGCGGCTGCAGCGCATCGACGAACACGCGTTCGTCGTCGGCGTGCGCCCCTCCGCCCACCGCGCCGAGTCCGTCGAGGGTCGGCACACCGATGCCGCCGGTGAAATTGCCGTCGGACGCACCGCCGACTGCGACGCCCTGCAGCGCAGGCTGACCGAGCTTCTGGGCGAGCGCATCGGCGCGGTCGAACAGGTCCTGCGAAGCGGATCGTTCGAGCGGCGGCCGGTTCGGACCGCCACGCACCTCGAGTCGTGCGCCCTCGATTCGCGGCGTGAGTGCGTGCATCGCGTCGTCCACGCGCTGTTGCTCGGCAATCGTGCGCACCCGCACATCGATGCTGAGCTTGCTGCTGGCCGGCACCGTATTCGTAGTCGTGCCCGACGTCATCGTGGTCGGCGTCACGGTCGTGCCTGCGTCCGGGTCGCCGAGTTCGGCGATGGCCAGCACCTGATGCGAAAGCTCGATCGTCGCGTTCACCCCGCGTTCAGGCTCGAGCCCGGCATGGGCTGCCCGACCGTGCACCAGCACCTCGTAGAGCGACACACCCTTGCGTTCGATCTTCAGCGCGCCGCCGTCCGCGGACGCTTCGAGCACGAAGGTAGCGGCACAATCCCGTGCTTCGTCCTCGATGAGCTGACGGGAGGTCGTCGAGCCGACCTCCTCGTCCCCGGTGACGAGCAGGGTGATGCCGGACGGGTCCGGCAGCGCGGCGATCGCGTGGAATGCCATCACCAGGCCAGCCTTCATGTCGAAGCAGCCCGGCCCGCGCAGCACGCCGTCGACGATGCCGAACGGATGCGTGGCAAGAGACCCGTGCGGCCAGACCGTGTCGTGATGCCCGAGCACGAGCACGCGGTACGGGCCGCTGCCGAACCGCCAGCGCAGATGCGTGACACCGTCCAGTTCGATCAGCTCGGGGTCGGTGCCGAGCCGAGCGGCACCGACCCGGGCGACGAGCTGAGCACTCTCGGCGACGGCGGCGAGGTCGTTCGAGGGCGACTCGTAAGTGACGAGTTCCTCGATGTCGCGCAACAGCTCTGCCTGGTCCACCTCAGGCGACCTTCGGGGTGGCGCGCACGCCGAAGTGCACGTACGGCTCACCGGTGGGCAGCGCGTAGAAGGTGACCGGCGTCCAGGTCTGCGCGGACGGTTCGCGCACCACGAACAGATCGCCGCTCGCGTCAACCGGGATCATGTCGTACTCGTCGACCGGGTCGGCGACCAGTTCGGCCAGCGGGCCCGTCATCGTGATCCGCAACCGCGGCCGGCCGTCCTGTTCGAGGACCTCCATGCGGACACTGGCCCGCTCGTAGGTACCGACGTGCTTGTGCGCATCGACGGCCGGTGGCTCATCGGGCGCGGCCAGCGGCACCGGCATGGTGACGCCGGCGAGTTCGGCGAAGATCTCGCGATACAGCTCTTCGAAGAGATCACGCGAGTGGCCGCCGTTGGTGAGCACCGCCACCGCAAGCCCCTGGTCGGGCAGCAGCCGCAGGAAGGCGTTCTGCCCGATCGTGGAGCCGTCGTGGCCGATCAGCCGGCTGCCGTCCCAACCGAATCGGATCCAGCCGAGGCCCCACGAATCGCCGAGCGTGTGCTTGTCGGGCAAGTCGGCGTGCTTGTCCGTCATCGCAGCGGCGCTCGCCTCGCTCACGACGCGCGTGCCGTCTGCGGCGACACCACCGCACAGGTGCATGCGCGCAAAGGCGAGCACGTCGGCGACCGAAGCCGTGATCAGGCCGGCGGGACCGATCGAGCGCGGCAGTTGCCACACCGGTGCGCGCTGCGGCTCGGCCTCGCCCTCAGCGACGTGGCCGACGGCGGCGCTGTGCAACAGCGCGTCCTCAGCGAGTGTGACGGTGTGCTGCAGGCCGAGCGGCGTGATGATGCGCTCCTGCAGCGCTTCGTCCCACGTCTTGCCGGTGAGCTTCTCGATCACGCGGCCGGCAAGGACGAATCCCGAGTTGCAGTACGACCAGGTGACCCCAAGCGGATGGTTCTGCGCGACGCCGTCGAGCTGCGCGACGTACTTCTCGACGCAGTCGTCGCCGCGGCCGGTGTCGGTGAACACATCGCCGTCGATGCCGCTGGTGTGCGTCAGCAGGTGCCGCATCGTCACCTGCTTGGCGACGTCCGGCTCGGACAGCTGCAGCTCGGGCAGCACCTCGACGATCGGTGCGTCGAGATCGAGCAGTCCCTCGTCGACGAGCTGCATCGCCAGCGTTGCCGTCCACACCTTGCTGATCGAGCCGATCTGGAACACCGAGTCCGCGGTGGCCGCGACACCGGTCGCCTTGTTGAGCACGCCGTACGCGGCATCGACCGAGTCGTCTCTGCCGTCAGCGTCGACGCGCAGGATGCCGAGCGTGACACCGACCATTCCGTGCCGTTCCGCGAGCACCTCGAGGCGGCGTTGCCAGTGCGCGGCGTCCAGGCGCGCCGGCCGGTTGTTGGCGTACTGCTCGACCCACTCGACGATGTGATGGTTGTAGTCGAGTCGGTGCGACGGAGCGCCGTCGAGGATGAAGAGGTGCGACGCGCCCGGGTACAGGACGAGTCGCGTCGGTATGTCGCGCGCGCGCAGCGCGGCGTGCCACTGCTGGGCCTGGCCGGCGTCGCAGCGCACGTCGTCCGCGCCGTGCAGGATCAGCGTCGGCGTGGTCACCTTGTCGACCTGGGTGAACGGTGACATCGCGGCGAAACGCTCCGGGTCGTTCCACGACAGCCCGCCGAGTTCGTACACCGCGAGGAAGTGGCCGGCGTCGGACGTGCCGTTGTCGCTGACCAGATCGCTGACCACGCCACCCGCGACCGCGGCTGCGAATCGGTTGTCGCGGCTGGTGAGGTAGCAGGTCATGTACCCGCCGTAGCTGTAGCCGGTGATCGCCAACCGCTGCGGGTCGGCGAGGCCCTCCGCGACGAGCGTGTCGATCGGTTCGAGGAAGTCGTCCGCGTCGCCGGTCCCCCACTTGCCGAGGGCGGCATCGTAGAACGCGGCGCCGTAACCGTCGCTGGCGCGCGGGTTGACGAGCAGCACGGTCCAGCCGTTGCGCGCCAGCTGCTGGTGGTAGAGGTGCACGTCGTCGGCAGCGCCGTTCCACGCGTTGTGCGGACCGCCGTGCACGTCGAGCAACAACGGCTGTGGTCCGGTGGCGTTCGGGTCGCGCACGAGCCAGGCCTGGACGACCGTGCCGTCCGAAATGGTGAACTCGCGGCTGGTGCGCTCGATCAGATCCCACTCGGTCGCGCCGTGCACGGTCTCGCCGCCGGATGCGAGGTCGACGGTGACGAGGTCACCGAACGACGACGGGCTGCTGAGCACCACGGCGGCGGTGCCGTCGGCGACGCTGAGCCCCGAGACCGAACGGTCGGCACCACCGAGGACGAGCCGCGGTTGGCCGCCGTCGACGCCGACCGAGTAGACGTGCGTGCACCCGCGGTCACGGACGCAGAAGAGCACGGACGCGCCGTCGTCGACGACCACCGGCAGCGCACCTGGGTAACCCGGCCCACCCGGCATGACGTTGCGGTCGAGGGGCGCCGCGAGATCGGTGACCGTGCCGTCCGCGATCGTCAGGCGCAGCAGGCCGGCATGCCCCACGGGCTCGCCCTGGTAACCGACGACGAGCAGGTGCCGACCGTCCGGCGTCCACACGATCGGGCCACCGAGCCCGTCGGCGAGGCCGACCAGCTTCGGCTTGGCAGCGCGGTTCGCGACCTCGCGCACGTACACGGGTGCGCGGGGCACGAGGTCGACCTGCTCGCCGATGGTTGCGGCGTAGGCGAGCTGGGTGCCGTCCGGCGACCAGGCCGGTGTCTCCGCGTGCCAGTCGCCGTCGGTGAGCCGACGGCAGTCGCCGCTGACCAGATCGAGCACGTGCACGTGCATGCGGATCGTGCGCAACAGGCCGCTGCCGTCGGCCATGTAGTCCAGCCGGTCGGCGACCACGGGAGCCTTGCCGCGCTTGCTGCGCGCGTCGTCGTTCTCGTCCGGTGCGGCAGCAATGTCGACCGGTGCGGTGAACGCGAGCTTCGAACCGTCCGGACTCCACACCGCGGCGCCGGCGCCGAGCGGGAGGGTCGTGAGCTGCTCGGCCTCGCCGCCACCGATCGGCAATCGCCACAGTTGCGCGGGGCCGTCCTGCGCGCGGAGGAAGACCAGGTGCGTTCCGTCCGGCGCGATGCGCGGTGCCGAGTCCGCATCGCCGCGGGTGAGTTGCTGTGCGTCGCCGCCGCGAACCGGACGTCGCCAGAGAGTGCGCTTCGCGCGATCGTTGTCGGTGTCGACACTGCGCCGGACGTAGACGATGGACCTACCGTCCGGCGTGAGCGCGGGCTGCTCGGGCAGCTCGAGTTCGGTCAACGTGTCGATGGTTACCCGGGTGGTCACGACGTGCTCCTCGTCATTGAGTAAGAGTGGTCGGCTGGTTCGAGTGCCGGCGCGAAATGGCAGGCGGCGGCATGCAGGTGCTCGGCGGTCGGCGCTTCGGTGCGGCACACGTCGCGGTCGGGATGCACGAGCGGACCGACCGGGCAGCGTGGATGGAACGCGCAGCCGGACGGCAGGTGATGTGGATCGGCAGGGTCTGCTTCGGCAAGCGCGGGGACGGCCGGTTGCTCCGCCTGCTGAGGTGCGTCGAGGTCGGGCACCGCGTCGAGCAGCTCGCGCGTGTACGGATGCTGGGGATTGCCGAGCACGTCGGCGGTCGCACCGAACTCGACGATGCGTCCGGCGTACATGACCGCGATGCTGCTGGCGAGGTAGCGCACGACGGCGAGGTTGTGCGAGATGAACAGCATCGACAGGCCGAGCTTGTGTTGCAGCTCGCGCACGAGGTTGAGGACGGTGCCTTGGATCGAGACGTCAAGCGCTGACGTGATCTCGTCGGCGATGATGACGTCGGGTTGGCCGGCCAGCGCGCGGGCGATCGCGACACGTTGCCGTTGACCGCCGGACAGCCGGCTCGGCAGTTCGTCCGCGCGCTCGCTGTCGAGGCCGACGAGGTCGAGCAGGCGCGCGACCTCCTCGCGACGCTGCGCGGACTGCGTGCCGCGTGGCATCGCCTCGGCGATGGACGCACCGACGCTCATCCGCGGGTCGAGCGACGAGTAGGGGTCCTGGAACACCATCTGCAGACGGCGCCGGCCGCGGGTTGGGATCGGTTTGCCGTCCAGCAGAATGTGCCCGGACGTGACCGGCGTGAGGCCGACGGCCGCGCGTGCCAGCGTCGACTTGCCCGACCCGGACTCGCCGACCAGTCCGACCACGGCACCGTCGGGCACAGTGAGGTCGACCCCGTCGACGGCGGTCAGTCCGCCACGGCGAGTGCCGTATCGGACCGTCACGTTCTCGAAGCGCAGCTCGCTCATTGCGGTTCCCCCGCGTGCCAGCATGCAACGCGGCGGCCCGATCCGTCATCGACCAGGGCCGGATCGTCGGTGCGGCAACGGTCGTCGGCGAGCGGGCACCGATCGGCGTACGCACAGCCGGCCGGAATGTTGCGCGGATCGACGGGCCGCCCCGGGATGACCGGCAGCGGTTCGTGCAGGTCGGTGCGCATGCCGGGCACCGCGGCGACCAGCGCGCGCGTGTAGGGGTGACGCGCGCGCGTGGTCAGTTCGCGGGCCGGCAGGTCTTCGACGATGCGGCCGGCATACATCACGAGCACTCGGTCGCACACCTGCCGCACCACCGCGACGTCATGGCTGATCAGCACCAGCGCGACGTCGTCGGTGCTGCGGATCGACGCAAGAAGGTCGAGCACCTGGCGTTGCACGGTGACGTCGAGCGCGGTGGTCGGTTCGTCGGCGATGATGAGCGCGGGCTTGCCCATCACGCCCATGCCGATCATCGCGCGCTGCCGCATGCCACCCGAGAACTCGTGCGGGTACTGACGCGCGCGGCGCTCGGCCGCGGGCACGCGCACCGCGCGCAGCCGGTCGACGGCGCGGGCGAGCGCCTGGCTGCGCGACATGCCCTGATGCTGCCGCGCGACCTCGGCCAGTTGGCGGCCGACGCGCTTGGTCGGGTTGAGCGAGGTCATCGGGTCCTGGAAGACCATCGCCATCGACTCTCCGAGCAGCCGCCGGTGCGCGCGGACGTTGCCGGTGAGCAGGTCGGTGCCGAGGAAGTCGAGGCGGGCCGCGTCGACGCGTCCGGGGTCGTCGACGAGCCGGGCTATAGCGAGCGCGGTGAGCGACTTGCCCGAGCCGGATTCGCCGACGATGCCGACGGCCTCGCCACGGGCCACGCTGAAGCTCACGCCGCGCACGGGACGGATCGGCTCGTCCGCACCCGGGAAGCGCACCGACAGTTCGTGCACGTCGAGCACGGTGTCGTGCCCGCGCGGCCTGGTCGTCTCGAGCGGCAGGGCGCGCAGCGGCGTGCGGCCGAGCACGACCGGCGAACCGATGCCCTTCGCCGCCGCCTCGCCGAACAGGTTGAAGGCCAGGCCCGCGACGATCACGGCGATGCCGGGCGCGAGTGCGGCTTCGGGGTGCACGTAGATGTTGGGGATTCCGTCGCTCAGCAGCCGTCCCCAGTCGTAGCTCGGCTGCTGCACGCCCAGGCCCAGGTACGACAGGCCGGCGAACGCGAGCAGCGCGCCGCCGGCGCCGATGGTCGCGTTGACGATCAGCGGTTCGGCGATGTTCGGCAGGATGTGCCGGACCAGCAGGCGGAATCGCCCGACGCCGGCCACGCGCGCGGCCGCGACGAAGTCGCGCTGCACGACGCTCGCGACAAGGGTCTGCGCGAGGCGCGCGAAGGCCGGCGCGCCGGCGATACCGATCGCGAGCACCGCGCCGCGGGCACCGACACCGAAGATGATCGCGAAGAACAGCGCGAGCAGCAGGCCGGGGAAGGCGACGGCGACGTTGACGACCGCGCCCATGAACCGTCCGAACCGCTGGCCGACCAGCACGGACGCGGCGCCGAGCAGCAGCCCGATGACGATCGATATGAGCGTCGCGAGCAACGCGAGCTCGACCGACAGCCGGGTCGCGACG
>DASXJN010000113.1:0-14691 GCA_036497365.1 Jatrophihabitantaceae bacterium
GGCTGGGTCGGCGAGGCCGGCTGGCTCAAGACGTTCACGCAGGCGGCCCGTCCCGGCGCCTACCTGCGTGTCGTCGTGCCGGGCACGATCGCCGGCGGCGATCGGCTCGAGGTGATCCACCGGCCCGAGCACGATGTGAGCGTGCAGCTGACCTATCGCGCATGCACCACGGCGCGCGAGTTGCAGCCGCGACTGCTCGCCGCGGGCGACGACCTCATCGACGAGCTGCGCGAGATGGTCGAGCGCCACCAGAGCTTTGCGTTCTGACCCGCGCAGCGGTCAGAGGGTCTTGTGCACCTCGTCCGCGGCTCGCTCGCCCGAGCGCACCGCGCCGTCCATGTAGCCCTGCCAGAAGTCGGACGTCTCGGTGCCGGCCCAGTGGATCCGGCCGACCGGTGCGCGCAGCGCGTGCCCGTAGTTGACGAGCGTGCCGGGGCCGAACAGGGCGGTGGGTCCGCCACCACTCCACCGGTCCTGCGGCCAGTCGTGGTCGAAGAAGTGCACCGGTTTGCCGAAGCGATCGTCCTGGAAGATGTCGACGTACTGCTTGAGCACGGCGGCCCGTCGCTTGGCCGCCGACTTCGGTCCCCACTTCAGGTTCTGGGTGCCGCCGACGAAGCCGGCCAGGACACCGAGCGAACCGTCGGGTGGCGAGTTGTCGAATGCGTACCCGACCGGCCCGCCGACGGTGAGGAACTGCCCGGTCAGCCCGCTCTTGCGCCAGAACGGCGTTTTGTACACGGCTTCGACCTTCATCAGCGCACCCATCGCCAAGCGCTGGGTGAGTTGGTCGCGCGCGGTCGGCAGCAACGGGTCGTAGACGATCCGTCCGGCGAGCGGCGGCGGCACGGCGACGACGACCCGTTTCGCGTGCACATGCAGACCGTCGCTCTCGACGACGACACCGTGCGCGGTGTGCGTAATGCGATGCACCGGCGCGTTGAGGTGTACTCGTGAGCCGAGCGTGTGTGCGACGCGGATCGCGACCTGCTGCGAGCCGCCCTTGAGCCGCGACTGCTGCGCGCCGTTGCGCACGTTGAACAGGCGCTCGAACGTCCCCGGATTGTTCTTGTCGCCGGCCGCGGCGACGTAGGCGAGGACGAACAGGAAGGACACGTCGCGAGACTCGGCTCCGAGCAGGGCCTCCATGAACGGCGCGAGGATCGCCAGGATGCCGTCGGCGTTCACCGCGTTCGCGCGCACCCACGTCTCCAGCGTCTGGCCGTCCCAGAGCTCGGCGTTGCTCGCCGTCCATGGCTTGTCGACCGGAACCTGCGCCGACATCTGGTCGATCTGCTGGCTGAGCTTGATGATGTCAGCCGTCAGCGTCGGATCGGGCGGCGCGGTGCCGAGCGGACCGGTGTCGCTGTAGGTCAGTCGGGTACTGCCGTTGACGTAGATGTCGTTGCCGGTGTCGTACGCGTCGAAGGTGTGCACGCCGACCTGCTTGGCCAGCGCGACGATGCGGTCCTGGGTGGGGCCGACGAATTCACCGCCGGCTTCGGCGACATGCCCGCCGCCGATCCGATGATTGAGCGTGCGTCCGCCCACGCGATCACGCGCCTCGAGGACGACGACCTTGTGACCCTTCGCGACGAGGTTGCGCGCCGTCGTGAGCCCGGCCAGACCGGCGCCGACCACCGCGACGTCGGCCGTCAGCTTCTTGGGCCGGACTGCGGCTGCGGCCGGTGGTGCGAACGATGCGGCTGCTGCGACGGCGGCGCCGCCGGTGAGGAACGTACGGCGTGAGGTACGGCTCGGCATTTCGTCAGTGTGCCCAGGCAACGCGATTCTCGCCTGTTGAAGTTCGGCTCAGATGACGTATGCCTCACCGGCGTACAGATTGAGCCGTCCGTTGCGCACCATGCCGGCGAGCAACAGATCGTGTTCGCGCGCCAGATCGACCGCGAGGCTGGACGGTGCGGAGACCGCGACGATCCCTGCCACCCCGGCGGCGACGGCCTTCTGCACGATCTCGAACGAGACGCGTCCGCTGACAACGAGCAGCCGATCGGTGGCCGGCAGGGCACCGTCCAGCAGGGCATGACCGACCACCTTGTCGACCGCGTTGTGCCGTCCGACGTCTTCACGCACCACACCGAGCTCGCCGGTCGCGGTCGCGAGGGCCGCGGCGTGCACGGCGCCGGTGCGGTCGAAGGCGCGCTGTTTCGTGCGCATCAGGTCGGGCAGACCCGCGAGCACATGCCGCCCGACCTGCCACTGCGCTGAGTGCGGCGCCGACGTGCGAACCAGGCTGAGATCCAGGACGTCGGCGCTGCACACCCCGCACGCGGCGGACGTGACGAATGCCCGCGCCCGCGGCGGGCGCACGCCGTCACGCAGGGTGATGTGCACGCGGTCGGTGTCGTCCTCGCGGCACGCGCGGAGCGTGGTGACGTCGTCGGGCGAACGGACGCCGGATTCGACGACGAGCCACCCCGCGGCGAGTTCGAGATCGTGACCCGGCGTGCGCATCAGGGTCGCGATCGCCTCGCCACCGAGACCGAGCACCAGCGGATCCTCGACGGCGAGATCGTCCGGCGCACTGATCGGCTCGGCGTCGGCCGGGACGCGGACGATCGCGCGCCGCGTCGTCGTCACCGCCATGCCGCCAGCCTACGTCGAGCCGATACGGTCTCGGGCATGCCGAACGCCAGGGAGGTCGTCGAGCAACATCTGGCCGCGTTCAACACGCACGACTCCGAGCGCCTGCTCGCCGGCTTCACCGACGACGCGATCTGGGCCACCGGCGAAGATGTCATGCGCGGCCGGACGGCACTCGCCGACCTGTTCGACGACAGCCTGTGGGATCTGCAACCGCAGCTGTCCGTCGTCAGCCTGGTCGCGGGCGAGCAGACGGTTGCGGCCGAGTTGCGTGAACAGATCATCGTCGGTCACGAGCGGCGCAACTTCCGGATCGCCGTGTTCTTCACCGTGATCGACGGGCTGATCGTGAACGCCAAGGTCTACCGCGAGGGCGTCGCCGACATCGAGTGAGCGTCGGCTCAGACCCCGCATCCGGGACGCGCCGCGCGCAGCGCCGAGCGCATCGACTCGACCGGAGCGGTTCGACCCGTCATCAGCTCGACCTGAGCTGCAGCCTGGTGCAACAGCATGAGCGCACCGCTGCGCACCGTCGCGCCGCACGCAGCGGCACGCTGAGCGAGCAGGGTGGGCCACGGGTCGTAGACCACGTCGAGCACTGTCTGGCCGGCTCGCCACGAGAACGCCGTCAGCGGATCGACCGCGTCCCGCGGCAGCGTCGAGATCACGAGCTCGGCCGCCAGTTGGTCGGCATCGACGGCGAGCGGCTCGACCCGCACGTCGACTCCGGCACGCTGCGCTGTGTCGCGCAGTTCCTTCGTCCGGGCGGGATCACGGACGAGGACGGTGCAGCTGCGCAAACCCACTCGGGCGAGCGCAACGACGGCAGCCTGCGCCGTGCCACCGGCACCGACCACGGTTGCCGATTCCGGCGTCGAGCCGTCGCGCCGTACCGCCTCGACCACACCGTGCACGTCGGTGTTGTGGGCGACCCAGCCGCCACCTGTGCGCGGCAGCAGTGTGTTCGCGGCCCCGACTGCTGCGGCGAGCGCGTCGATCTCGTCCGCAGTGTCCAAGGCGACGCGCTTGAGCGGCATCGTGCACGAGAAGCCTGCCCAGTCGGTGCGTTCGGCGAGGACGCCGGCCAGTCCGTCCACACCGCAGTCGATCGCGGTGTAGTCCCAGTCGATACCGAGCGCGGCATACGCGGCGCGATGGAGCACCGGGGAGAGCGAGTGGGCGATCGGTCGTCCGAGAACTGCAGCGCGACGCGACGACTCAGCCACAGCCCCAGTTGTTCCGCGCGCAGCGCTGACGCGCTTTCTCGAATGCGGACGCGGTGTGCGTGAAGATCAGGTGTCCGGCCTTGTCGCGGTTGACAAAGTACAGCCAGTTGCCGTGTGCCGGATGCACCGCGGCCCTCAGTGCAGGCGCACCAGGGTTGTCGATCGGCGTGGGCGGCAGACCCTTGTGCGTGTAGGTGTTGTACGGGCTGTTCACCTGCGCGTAGATGCAGTGCGTCTCGTTGCGCAGTTTGCAGGCGTAGGAACTCGTCGAGTCGAACTGCAGGTGCGTGTTCGCGTGGATGCGATTGAGGATCGTGCGCGCGACCTTCGGCATGTCCTGCGGGAACTTCGCCTCGGACTGCGCGATCGACGCGATGATCAGAGCTTCATACGGACTGAGCCCGATGTGCTGGGCGGTCTCGGCGAAACCCAACGAGCGGTCCCGGGAGATGAACGTGCTCACCATCGTTTGCAGCGCGGACGCCGGCTTGCAGTTCGGCTGCAGCCGGTAGGTCGCCGGGTACAGGAATCCTTCGACGGACGAAGGCAGCTTCGAGTTCACCTTGTAGCTCACCGGCACACCCAGGTCGGCCGGTGAGGAGAGTGCCTTGGTAGTCGCATCGGCTTGGCTCTCACCACAAATGCTGTTGATCTTTGTGGCGACGTCCATGCTCGTCATGCCCTCGGTGACCACCGCGGTCGTGGCAGTGTCACGTGAACTCGGATCGAGCAGGAGATTCAGCGCGGCCACGCCGGACATGTGGGCATGCAGGATGTACGTGCCGGCCTGGATCGAGGTGCTCTTCGGATTGTTCTTGGCGGCGTCGGTGAATGCCTCGACGCTCTTCACGACGTCCTTGTTCTTGAGGATGTTGCCGATGTCCTGTGCGGTCGCCCCGGACGGAACCGTGACCGTGACGCTGCCGGTGCCCGATCCCGAGTAGTCGGCGGCGCTGCCGAACCAGTTGAACTTCTTGACGACCACATACCCGCCGACCGCGACCAACGCGGCGAGGATGAGCGCGATGACCACGAAGTACCACCCGCGGCGCTGCCGCCGCCGATGGTGGTTCAACTGGCGCTGGTCTTGCCGTCGCTCGGCCCGGGTGAGTTTCGGTGCTTCGAACTCGCCGGTGCGGTCGCGATAGTCGTCGTCCGCGCCGAACAGCAGCGAGTGCGGGTCCGCATCACCGACAGGGGTCTCGGCGAGGGATTCACGCTCTCGTTGAGCCACCCGGCGCACTCCTTCCGTCCGTGCTGCAACTCGGTGCTTTCTCGTGCCTACCCGCGCTGGATGTCCAGCCAGTGCTGTAACAGCTCTACCGCGGCGGCCTGGTCGATGATCGCGCGCATAGTCCTACTGCCGCGGACGCCACTCCGGTGGAGCTTACGCTGCGCGGACACGGTCGTCAGGCGCTCGTCTAGGTGTCGCACAGGAATGGGCGCGATCCGCTCGGCAAGCTCGGCGCCGTAGGCCCGCGCCATGTCCGCGGCGACACCTTCGCGGCCTTTGAGCGTCGTCGGCAGTCCGACGACGACCCCCACCGCCGCCGCGTCATGCACGATTTCCACCAATTCGTCCAGGTCGCGGCCGCCGGACGCATCACGCGCCAGGGTGGTCACCGGCGACGCGAGGATGCCGTCCGGATCGCTCTTGGCTACCCCGACCCGGACGGTCCCGACGTCGACGGCGACCCAGACGCCTGCCGTCATCGCGAGGCGATGGCGGCACGCACAGCCGCGAACGCCTCCGCCAGCTTCGTGGCGTCGCCGCCGGCACCCTGCGCAAGATCCGCCTTGCCGCCGCCGCGTGCACCGAGCGCAGGCGCAAACGTCCGCACCAGGTCGCCCGCTGCGAGGCCCGCGCTCTGCCCGGCATCGTTGACCGCAGCGACGAAGGCCGCACCTCCGCCGTCCGCCGGCGACGCGAGCAGGACCACCGCAGCATCACCGGAACGCAGCCGACCGCGCACGTCGAGCACGAGCGAGCGCAGGTCGTTGCCACCCACACCGGCCGGCGCCTCGGCGAGCACTACCTGCACGTCGCCGAGTTGCTCGGCGCCTGCGGCGAGCGAGCCCGCGCTCGCGAGCACCTGACCGACGCGAAGCTTGGCGAGTTCGCGCTCAGCCGTCTTGAGCTGGTCGAGAACACCGTTGATGCGTTCGGGCAGCTCTTCCGGACGCGCCTTGAACTCGGTCGCGAGCGACTGGACGAGTACGTGTTCACGCGCGAGGTACTGGAACGCGTCGAGTCCGACAAGGGCTTCGACGCGACGGACGCCGGATCCGATGGACGCTTCGCCGAGCAGTTTCACCATCCCGATCACAGAGCTGCGCGGCACGTGCGTGCCACCGCACAGTTCGCGCGAGTAGTCGCCGATCTCGACGATACGTACGCGATCGCCGTACTTCTCACCGAACATTGCGATCGCGCCGAGGCGACGCGCCTCGTCCTGATCGGTGACGAACCACCGCACCTCGAGGTCGCGCAGCAACACCTCGTTGATCTCGTCCTCGACGTCGCCGAGCACGCTCTGCGGAACCGCGGACGGCGTGGTGAAGTCGAACCGCAGCCGACCGGGGGCGTTCAAAGAGCCCGCCTGCGCAGCGGAATCGCCCAGCGCGCGACGTAGTCCGGCGTGCAGCAGATGCGTCGCCGAGTGGCTGCGCGAGACCGACGCGCGTCGGGCGATGTCGACGCTCGCGAGCACGTGATCGCCCGGGCGTACCTCGCCGGACAGCACGGTCGCACGATGCGCGATCAGTCCGGGCACCGGCTGCTGCACGTCGAGCACGGTCAGCTCGGCTGCACGGTCACCGGTGTTGACGTGGATGCGTCCCCAGTCGGCGAGCTGGCCACCGCCTTCGGCGTAGAACGGCGTGGTGTCGAGCACGATCTCGACCTCGTCGCCCTCGTGCGCGGCGGGCAACAGTCCGTCCGATCCGATCAGCGCGGTGACCGTCGCCTCGCGGCTGACCTCGGTGTAACCGGTGAACTCGACCGTCCCCTGTTCGAGCGCGGATCGGTAGACCGACAGGTCGAGGTGACCCGTCTTCTTCGCTTGCGCGTCCTGCTTGGCGCGCAGCCGTTGCTCGGTCATCAGCCGGCGGAAGCCGTCTTCGTCGACCTCGATGCCTTGCTCGGCCGCCATCTCGAGAGTCAGCTCGATCGGGAAGCCGTACGTGTCATGCAGCTGGAACGCCTTCGCGCCGGACAGCTGCGTACCGCCCGACTGCTTGGTCGCGTCGACGGCGACGTCGAGGATCGTCGTGCCGGCACGCAACGTGCGCCGAAACGCGGACTCCTCGTTGTAGGCGTAGGCCGAGATCCGCTCGAAGTCGGTCGCGAGCGCGGGGTAGGACGGCGCCATGCAGTCGCGCGCCACCGGGAACAGCTCGGGGAAAGAAGGATCGTCGTAGCCGAGCAGCCGCATCGCACGCACGACGCGGCGCAGGATGCGACGCAGCACGTATTCGCGACCGTCGTTCCCCGGCACGACGCCGTCGCCGATGAGCATCAGCGCTGACCGCACGTGGTCCGCAACGACGCGCAGTCGAACGTCGTCGGGATGCGACTCGTAGGCCGCATGGCCCGAGTGCGCCCCGTAGGTCTTACCGGCGAGTTCCGCCGCGCGCTGCAGGACGGGTCGGGTCTGATCGATCTCGTAGAGGTTGTCGACACCCTGCAGCAACGTGGCCACGCGCTCCATGCCCATGCCGGTGTCGATGTTCTTCTTCGGCAACTCGCCGAGGATCTCGAAGTCGGACTTGCCGCCGCCCCGGTTCGGGCCGCGCTCGTTCTGCATGAAGACGAGGTTCCAGAACTCCATGTAGCGGTCCTCGTCGACCTCGGGACCGCCTTCCTTGCCGTAGTCCGGGCCCCGGTCGTAGTAAAGCTCGCTGCACGGCCCGCACGGCCCCGGGATGCTCATCGACCAGAAGTTGTCGTCCATCCCGCGGCGCACGATCCGCTCGAGCGGCAGACCGATCTGCTTGTGCCAGATGTCGATCGCCTCGTCGTCGTCGAGATAGACGGTCGCCCAGATGCGGTCGCCGTCCAGACCGAAGCCGCCGTCGTCGAGCGACCTCGTGGACAGATCCCAGGCGAGCTGGATCGCGACGTCCTTGAAGTAGTCGCCGAAGCTGAAGTTGCCGTTCATCTGGAAGAACGTGCCGTGCCGCGTGGTCTTGCCGACCTCGTCGATGTCCTGGGTGCGGATGCATTTCTGGATGCTCGTGGCGCGCGGCCACGGCGGCGCCTGCTGGCCGACGAAGTACGGCACGAACTGCACCATGCCGGCGTTGACGAACAGCAGGTTCGGGTCCTCGAACGGCAACGGTGCACTGGGCACCACGGAATGGCCGTTCGCCTCGAAGTGCCCCAGGAACCGCCGGCGGATCTCGTCCGATTTCATATTCTTATTCTCGCGGTCGGGTGGTCAGGGTTTTGCGCCGAGCTCACCGTCGAAGCCCGTGCCGGTGCGCAATTCCGTCTCGCGCTCGGCCATCGCCTCGCGGACGTCGGTCGAGAAGTCGCGCAACGAGTCGGCCAGGTCGCGCAGCGCGCCCGTGATCCCGCCGGCCATTCCACCGGGCGTCAGCTTCTGTGCCATGTTCGACAGCTTGCGCACGACAAGGGCACCGATCGTGACGCCCATCGCGAGCCAGAACAGCCGACGCATCACTGACCCCGCCGGTCGGCGCGATGCTTGCGACGCGCACCGCGCACGACCTCGGCGTCGCGCCGGTCCTGGACAGTCTTCCGCACGCCGTAGCTGAACGCGGCGACCTTGATGAGCGGGCTGCCGAGCGTGCTGGACACCACTGAGGTGAGCGCGGCGACGTTGGTCGTCATCGAGTTCACGTTCTTCGCGATGCTCTCGACCTGCGCCAGCTCGGCGTTGATCTGCACCAGCGTGCCCTGGGCGTCGTCCAGGATCGGCCCGATGCCGTCGTGCGTCTTGCGGATGGCCAGCGTCGCCTCGTCCAGGGTTCGCCCCAGTTTCAGCAGCGGTACCGCGAGCAGCAGCACCAGCAGCACGAATGCGCCGGCAGCAATGAGCGCGGCGATCGCCCCTCCTGACACCCGGGGCCTCCTCGATCAGTCGACATGGTGAACCCATCGACCCTATCTGGTCAGCTTTGATCGCCCTGCGGCTCGGCCGTGCCCCGGATGGCGGCGCGCAGCTTCGGCAGCCGCTCGGCCAGGAAGCGCTCGGCCCCGCGGTTGGCAGGACGGTAGTAGTCGCGGCCGACGAGTTCGTCCGGCGGGTACTGCTGTTCGACGACACCCTCGGGGAGATCGTGCGGGTATCGGTAGCGCTCCGCGTGCCCCAGCTTGGCCGCGCCCGCGTAGTGGCCGTCGCGCAGCGGCGGTGGGACGGTGCCGGCCTTGCCTGCTCGCACGTCGCCGAGGGCCTCGTCGATCGCGGTCACCACGGCGTTGGACTTCGGCGCCAGCGCGAGGTGGATGGTGGCCTGGGCGAGGTTGATCCGCGCCTCGGGCATGCCGATCAGCTGGACGGCCTGGGCGGCGGCAGTGGCGGCGAGCAGCGCGGTGGGATCGGCGAGACCGATGTCCTCGCTGGCATGCACGACGAGCCGGCGGGCAATGAACCGAGGGTCTTCACCGGCTTCGATCATCCGTGCCAGGTAGTGCACTGCGGCATCGGCGTCGGAACCGCGGATCGACTTGATGAAGGCGCTGATGACGTCGTAGTGCTGATCGCCGTCGCGGTCGTAGCGCACGGCGGCGGTGTCGACCGCTTGCTCGAGCGTGCCGAGGTCGATCTCGTCGCGCCCTTCGGCCTGGGTTGTGCCGGCCGCCGCTTCGAGCGCGGTGAGCGCGCGTCGCGCGTCGCCCCCCGACATGCGCAACAGATGTGCTCGCGCGTCATCGGCGAGCGTGACCGCACTGTCGAGTCCGTGCTCGTCGGTGAGGGCACGATCGACGAGCTCGGCGATCGCCGGTTCGTCCAGCGGCTGGAGGGTGAGCAGCAGGCTGCGGGACAGCAGTGGCGAGACGATCGAGAAGAACGGATTCTCGGTGGTCGCGGCGACCAGGGTGACGTGCCGCGCCTCGACGGCGCCGAGCAGGGAGTCCTGCTGGGTCTTGGAGAAGCGGTGGATCTCGTCGATGAACAGGACCGTCTGCCGCCCGGTGCGGGACAGCTCGCTCTTTGCGCGGGCGATGATCTCGCGGACGTCCTTGACCCCGGCGTTGAGCGCGGACAGTTGCTCGAAACGGCGGTTCGTGGCGCTCGAGACGATCAGGGCGAGCGTGGTCTTCCCGGTTCCGGGTGGGCCGAACAGGATCAGCGACATCGGCGCGTCGCCCTCGACGAGGCGGCGCAGCGGTGAGCCCGGTGCGAGCAGGTGGTCCTGGCCGACCACGTCGTCCAGGGTGCGCGGCCGCATGCGGGCAGCGAGCGGCGCGGCCGGGTCGTACGGCGCCGCCTCCGCGCGCGGCTCCTCCGGCTCGAACAGGGTCACAGGTTCAGCGTAGGTGGCGACTGCGACGTCGGTGCGTCACTGCGCCGGCATCGCGCGAACGAGCCGGCGGCACGCGCGAACGAGCCACCCGTTCAGCGGTCGACGGAGCCGATCAGGTTGATCGCGGCGTTGAACTGGGTCGCTTGGGCTTCCTCGGCCGTGCGGCGCTTGCGCTCCCAGAAGACGACGTCCCGCTCGATGCGCATCGACCACAGGTACAACGCGGTGAAACCGATCAAGATGACTGCGACAATGATTCCGAGTACGAGCGTACCCATGACGCACCTGCCTTCGTGATCCGGAAGATCACCTACGTTCATAGTTCTCTTGATGTCAAGAGAATGCAAGCCGGACGGGCGTTTTCGCAGCCGCAAGTTTGCGCCAGCTACTCGCTAGGTTCGAGCAATGATCACCTGCGTTGTCGAATACACGATCGATACGGCGAAGGTCGACGACTTCGAGCGCTTTGCCCGCGCCTGGATCGCGCTGGTCGATCGGCACGGCGGGACTCATCACGGCTACTTCCTGCCGAGCGAGGGCGCAAGCGACCGAGCACTTGCGCTCTTCTCGTTCCCCTCGCTCGCCGATTACGAGCAGTACCGGACGCTGTTCGGCGTCGACCCGGACTTCATCGCCGCGGACCGGATCCGCGACGAGACCGGCTGCGTGCTGCGCTACGACCGGTCCTTCATGCGACCCGTACTCGAGGGCAAGATCCCCTGGTGATCGACGTCGCTCGACTCCGTCGGGCGGTGGGTCGGGGTCTCCGACGACAACCGGCGTTGATCAACACGGTCGAATCGTCGATATTCAACGGTTCAGCCCTCTTGATCAAGCAAGATGAGCGGCGAGTGCCTTACGCTCCGGAAGCGTGACCGACTTCGGCGAGCGCGCCGGCGTCGCGGTGGTGCTCGGCGCATCCGGCGGGCTCGGCGCGGCGATCGCGAGCCTGTTGCTGCACCGCAACTGCCATGTCGCGGCGACCTACCGCACACCGGGCTCGCCGCGCATCGCACCGCTCGAGCAAGCCGGCGCAACCGCCTACCAACTCGACCTGACCGACCCGGCGACCTGCAAGCGCGTCATCGACACGATCGCCGAGCGACACGACGGCATGCACACGTTGATCTACGCCGCCGGACCGCACGTGCCGATGCGTCACCTCAGCACCGTCCACCCCGACGAGTTCGCGGCGCAGCTGCACAACGACGCGAGCGCCTACTTCAACGCGGTGCACGCGGCGCTCCCGCACTTACGCGCGCGCCAGGGCAGCATCGTCGCGGTCACCACCGCGGCCACGGCACGCTTCCCGGTACGCGACGGCCTGTCCGCAGCACCGAAAGGTGCGGTCGAAGCGCTGACCCGCGGCCTGGCCGCCGAAGAGGGACGCTACGGAGTCAGGGCGAACTGCGTCGGGCCCGGCATGCTCACCGAAGGCATGGCCGAACGCCTGATCGCTGACAACGAACTCGACGAGCGCGCCCTCGAGGTGGCCGGACGGAACATTCCGCTGCGCCGATTCGGCACCGCGGATGACATCGCCGCCGCGGTCTGCTTTCTCGCCTCGGACGACGCGCAGTTCATCACCGGCCAGAAGCTCGACGTCGACGGCGGCTACACGGTCTGACGCAGCTGGTACTTCAACACCTTGCCGGACGCGTTACGGGGCAGCTCGTCCACCACGCACACCGACCGCGGCACCTTGAAGTTCGCCAGGCGCGACCGGCAGAACTCCATCACCTCGTCTGCGTCGACCGAAGCGCCCGGCCGCGAGATCACGTACGCCCGGCCGACCTCGCCGAGGCGCTCGTCCGGCACACCGACCACGGCCGCTTCGGAAACAGACGGATGGCGGGCGAGTGCCTGCTCCACCTCCGCGGGGTACACGTTGAACCCACCGACGACGAACATGTCCTTCAACCGGTCGGTGATGCGCAGGTTGCCGTCCGCGCGCAACTCCCCCACGTCGCCGGTGTGCAACCAGCCGTCGGCGTCGATCGGTGACTCGGACGCGTCCTCGAAATATCCCTGCATGACGTTGTAGCCGCGCACCAGCACCTCGCCGTGCTCGCCGATGCGCACCTCGGTGCCGGCGATCGGCTTGCCGACCGTCGTCGCGATCGTCTCGGCGTCGGCGTTCGGATCACCGACGGTCGCGGTGCCGCACGTCTCGGTCATGCCGTAGGCGATCACCACGCTCGGGAACAGCTCCGCCCGCATCCGCTCGATCAGCGCGACCGGCACCACCGAGGCGCCTGTCACTGCGATCCGCAACGACGACAGATCGTATGCAATGCGATCAGGTGCGTCGAGCAACGATACGTACAGCGTCGGTGGCCCGGGCAGGATCGTCACGCGTTCCGCCTGGATCAGCCGCAACGACTCGGCGACGTCGAACACCGGTTGCGAGATCAGTGTCGCGCGCCGGACGAGGCACGCGAGCAGGCCGGCCTTGTAGCCGAACGTGTGGAACATCGGGTTGACAACCAGATAGCGGTCGCCTCCGCGTAGCCCTACTCCGTCGCTCCAGGCCTCGTAGACGCGCACGTTCTGGCCGTGCGTGGTGACCGCACCCTTCGGGCGCCCGGTCGTCCCCGAGGTGAAGAACATGTCGGACGGGTCGTCCGCGCTGATCGCCTCGGCGCGCGCAGCGACATCTGCGGCTGGTACCGCCGCACCGCGCGCTCGGAACGACTCCGGGCCGGCACCGTCCAACCGCACGACTTCGAGCCCTGGCACCGGGCCGAGCATCGCCAGATAGTCGTTGCCGAGAAAGCCGTTCTCGACGAACAGCAGCCGCGCGCCGCTCTTCTCGAGGATCCAGCGCGCCTCCGCGCCCTTGTACCGCGTGTTGACCGGCACCAGTACTGCGCCCGCCGACACGGCGCCCAGCGCGGCACACGCGAACCGCGCGCTGTTCGGCGCCCACACTGCGACCCGGTCGCCCGGCTCGATCCCTGAGCCGATCACCGCTGCCGACCATCGCGTCACCTCGGCGGCGAACTCGGCGAAGGTCCATCGCGCCGGGCCGTCGATCAGCGCCTCGTCCTCGGGCGCCGCAGCCGCCGCGGCTGAGAGGACCGCCGGGATCGTCTGCATATCGGCGACTCTAGTGGCAATCCGTAGCAAGCGCTTGGTAGGCTGATCAGATGCCCGAGGCATACGTCGTCGACGCGGTCCGCACGCCCGTCGGCAAGCGCGGCGGTGCGCTCGCCGGGGTGCACCCGGCTGACCTCGGGGCGGCCGCCCTCACCGCCCTGGTGCAGCGCGCCGGCATCGATCCGGGCGCTGTCGAGGACGTCGTGTTCGGCTGCGTCGACACCGTCGGTCCGCAGGCGGGCGACATCGCGCGCACCGCATGGCTGGCGGCCGGGCTGCCGGATCACGTGCCGGGGACGACGGTCGACCGGCAGTGCGGTTCGTCGCAGCAAGCGGTGCACTTCGCGGCGCAGGCCGTGCTGAGCGGCACGTCGGACATGATCGTCGCCGGCGGTGTGCAGAACATGTCCATGGTGCCGATCTCGTATGCGATGACGGCCGCGGAACCGCTCGGCATCACCGATCCTTTCAGCGGCTCGGTGGGCTGGCGTGCGAGGTACGGCAACGAGGAGGTCTCGCAGTTCCGCGCCGCCGAGATGATCGCCGAGAAGTGGGGGCTCACGCGCGACGACATGGAGCAGTTCGCCGTCGGCTCCCACGAACGCGCGTTGCACGCGCAGCGCGACGGCCGCTTCGATCGCGAGATCGTCGCCACTCACGGGCTCGACCACGACGAGGGCCCACGACCACCGAACTGGGACAAGATCCGTTCGCTCGCGACTCTCGTCGACGGCGGCCGGCTCACCGCCGCCGTGTCGAGCCAGATCTCCGATGCCGCGGCCGCCATGCTGATCGTCAACGAGCGAGCCTTGCGCACGCACAATCTGACGCCACGGGCGCGCATTCATCACCTGTCGGTGCGCGGCGCCGATCCGATCTGGATGCTGACCGCGCCCATCCCGGCGACTGCACACGCATTGCAGCGTGCCGGATTGCGCATCGACGAGATCGACCTCGTCGAGATCAACGAGGCGTTCGCATCCGTCGTGTTGGCATGGCTCGCCGAGAGCGGCGCCGACCCGGCCACGGTGAACGTGAACGGTGGAGCGATCGCACTCGGGCATCCGCTCGGCGCGACGGGAGCCCGGCTCATGACGACGCTGCTGCACGAACTCGAGCGCAGCGGTGGCCGGTACGGCCTGCAGACGATGTGTGAGGGCGGCGGCCAGGCAAACGTCACGATTCTCGAACGGCTATGACCGGAGCGGGGGTGCTCGTCACCGGCGGGACGAAGGGCATCGGCTTCGTGCTCGCCGAACGCTTCCTGTCC
>DASXJN010000114.1:0-15917 GCA_036497365.1 Jatrophihabitantaceae bacterium
TGCGCGGCCTGCTCGGCTCGCTGTACCGCGGCACCGACACCGTCCTCGGGCCGGTGCGGCACTTCGTCCAAGGCGTGCCGCACGCAGGCAGCAACGAGACACGCGTCCACGCACTCGAGCATGAGAACGCGGCGCTGCGCAAGCGCCTCGCGGACACCGCCGCCGACCGGCACACCGCCGCCGAACTCGATCGCCTGCACCTTGCGGCGACCGACGGCCACTACAAGGTGCTGCCGGCTCGGGTGCTGGCGATCAGCCCGGCCGAAGGCTTCGACTGGACGGTCACCATCGACACCGGGTCGGCCGACGGCGTGCGCGTCGGCCAGAGCGTGACCGACGGCGACGGCCTGGTGGGCCGCGTGCTGCACGCCGACACCTCGACCTCCGTCGTCCTGCTCAGCGTCGACCCGGGTGCGGGCGTCGGGGCACGCGACCTGCGCACCGGCGAAGTCGGCGTCGCGACGGGCATGGGCACCGACGGATTCCGGTTCCGACCGCTCGACCCGAAGGCCAAGCTGCGCGCCGGGGATCAGCTCGACACCGGTCCGTCCGGTTCGAGCTCGTACGTCGCCGGGCTGGCGATCGGTCGCATCACCGCGGTCCGCGTCGCCGCGACCGGGGCGAGGGTCGCCTTCGCCCGGCCGACCACGAGCCCGACCGCGCTCGATCTCGTCGGCGTGATCCTCGTCGGGCCGCACTCCGGTGGCAGCCAGCGGTCCGCGGTGCATCCGGCCGACCTGGCAGGCGGACGGTGAACCGCGCACGTGTCGCGGCGGCGATCGCCGCGCTGCTCACCGCCCTGCTGCTGCAGGCGACGGTGATCGGACCGGTGACCAATCCGCTGCCGATCAGCCTGCCGGCGGTACTGATCGCGGCGATCGCGCTCGTCGACGGCCCGGGTGCGGGCATCGCGTTCGGATTCGCGACCGGCCTGATCGCCGATCTCGGGTCGGCCCACCCGGCGGGCGTCTTCGCGCTCTGCTGGCTCGGTATCGGCGTCGTGTGCGGCATGTGCGCGACGCCGCGGTCACGCGCGCTGCGCAACATCATCACGGCGACGATCGTGTGCGGCGCGGCGAGCGTCGCCGGCGGACTCGTCCTCGGTCTGGTCGGTCCCGGCATCGTCCTGGACGACGTCGTGCGGCACGGCATCCTCGCCACGTTCGGCGACCTCGTACTCGCTGTGCTCGTCGTCCCGATCGTCCGGCTGTTCTTGCGCAGCTCGACGCTGCGGCCACCGCGACCGGTCTTTCTGATCGGCGCCGAGCAATGAGGCCCGAGTGGTGAGGCGCAGCGCGCTGCGACGGCGCGAGGTCGGCGCTCGGCGATTCAGCATCATCGTCGTGCTGGTCGTCTCGCTCGTGCTGACGCTGGTCGTCCGGCTGTACTGGGTGCAGGTCGCCGATCCGCACAAGCCGAAGCAGACGGCCGGGCTGACCCATCCGGGCCACATCGTCGTCCCCGCGCCGCGGGGCAGCATCGTCGATTCGACCGGGCACGTGCTGGTCGACAACACCACCGTGCAGGTGCTGACGATCGACAAGGAAGCGATCTCGGTGTTGCCCGACCACGGTGCCGCCGTGCTCCGTCGCGTGGCCGTGCTCCTGCACACGACGGCAGCGAAATTGGCCGCCGAGATCACCCCGTGCTCGGTGAAGGTGCCGGCGCCGTGCTGGACCGGCGAGCCGTACCAACCGGTGCCCGTCGCGTCGCATCTACCGATGTCGACAGTGCTTGCCGTCGGTGAGAATCGCGAGAGCTTCCCCGGTGTCGCGATCCGGACCGAGACGCTGCCGCACTATCCCTACGGGTCACTCGCCGGCCAGATCCTCGGGTACACGGCGCAGGTCACCGCGGCGGACCAGAAGCGGCACCCGAAGCTTGCCGATCCCGACACGATCGGCGTCTCGGGTCTCGAGGAGCAGTACGACGACGCGCTTCGCGGTGTGGACGGCGTGCAGACCAAGAACCTCAACCCGCAGGGCTACGCCGAGAGCAACGGCGGATCCGTGGCGCCCAAGCAGGGCGACACGCTCGTCACGAGCATCAACTTCAAGCTGCAGCGACTCGCCGAGCAGTCGCTCGCCCAACAGATCGCCGATTCGCGCAAGGCCGGCATGCCCGCCACCGGTGGCGCGGTGGTCGCGATGGATCCGCAGACCGGCCGGGTGCTGGCTGTGGCGAGCTATCCCGACTACAACCCGCAAATGTTCGTGGGCGGCATCTCGCAGAAGAACTACGCGGCACTGACCGCGCCGACTGCGGACGATCCACTGCTCAGCCGTGCGGTCGCTGGGGCGTATGCGCCGGGCTCCACGTTCAAGCTGATCACCAGTTCGTCCCTCGTCACGCACCACGAGATCTCCATGACCGGCATCTACCCGTGCCCCGGCTCGGTCACCATCGACGGGCGGGTGAAGACGAATTACGACTCCGAGGTGTTGGGCCCGGTCGACCTCGAGAACGCGCTCGGCTACTCCTGCGACACGTTCTTCTACGCGCCGGAGGCGAACGAGTACTACGCCGACGAAGCTCGCATCGCCAACCATGAGCAGCCGCATGAGTGGCTGCAGCACATGGCTTCGAACTACGGCGTGATGCGCAAGCCGGGCATCGACCTGCCGGCGAGTGAGCAGGCCGCCGGTTCCTACGCCGACCGCGAGACCCGCATGGCGCGGTGGAAGGCGAACAAGAAGACGTATTGCGCGCAGGCGCAGCACGGCTACCCGAGCATCAAGGATCCGAAGCAGCGCGCCTATCTGACCCAACTCGCATCCGAGAACTGCACGGACGGCTGGCGCTACCGGGCCGGAGACAACGCCGACATGGCGATCGGCCAGGGTGAGACGACGATGTCGCCGTTGCAGCTCGCGATCGCCTACTCCGCGCTCGTCAACGGCGGACGGATCTGGAGCCCGAAGCTGGGCTGGGCGATCGTCAACGGCAAGGGCAAGGTCGTGCGCACCATCCATCCGAAGGTGCACAACACGGTGCCGGTCAGCGCGAAGGTGTTCGACTACATCGCCAACTCGCTCAACTTCGGTCGCGGCTGGGCGGTGTCAGGAGCGTTCGCCTACCTCCAGTCGCCGTACCGCAACCGGATCGGTGGCAAGACCGGCACGGCCGAGGTCGAGGGGCACAAGGACACCTCGTGGCTGGCCACCTGGGGCCCGATCTACCACACCAAGAAGGGCCATCACGTGCGCGCCCGGTTCGTGCTGGTCGGCATGGTCGAGCAGGCCGGCACCGGAGCGACTGCGGCCGGTCCGATGCTCAAGCGCATCTGGGACGGTCTGCTCGGTGCCGACGGCAAGAAGCCGATCATCCCGGGGGAGCGGCCGTCCGATCGCCTGCCGGCGATCAAGGCGACCCGATGACGCTGGCCGCACGTGATCCACGTGCGCCGTTCGATCTGCCCGCTCCGCTCGTCGAGCCGCGCATCGAACGGATCGCGCGCTACGACTGGCTGCTTGCGGCGACGGCGCTCGCGCTCGGTCTTGTCGGTGCGGTACTGGTCTGGGCGGCGACGCGGGACGTGGAGCGTGCGGCGGGCAACAACCCGAACGGCTACCTGTACCGGCACCTGATCAACCTCGGCATCGCCGCGGTGCTTGCGTTCCTCGCGTCGCGGCTGGACGCGAAGATGCTGCGCCGATCAGGGCCGTTCGCCTATCTGGCGGGCGTGTTCGGACTGCTCCTCGTGCTCGCCGTCGGCGTGACGATCAATGGTGCGCACGCATGGATCAGCCTCGGCGGCGGCTTCGAGATCCAGCCGTCGGAATTCATGAAGCTCGGCCTGGTGATCGGTCTGGCGGTGTTGTTCGTGCAGCGCAGCCGTGATCGGGATCCCGGCCCACCGGCGACCTCGGATGTACTGCTGGCACTCGGGCTCGTGACGATCCCGCTCGCGTTGATCATGCTGCAGCCCGACCTCGGTTCGGCGATGGTCGTGGCGGTTGCCGCGTTCGGCGTGCTCGTATCGGCCGGGGTGCGCGCCCGCTGGACGATCGGGTTGCTCATCGCGGGTGTCGCAGGCGCTGTGCTCGCCGTCCGGCTCGGGTTGCTGCAGTCCTACCAACTTGCCCGCTTCAGTGCGTTCACCAACCCGCATCACGATCCGCAGGGCGTTGCGTACAACATCAATCAGGCGCACATCGCCATCGCGAACGGCGGGATGTTCGGTACCGGGCTGTTCAACGGCCCGCAGACCAACGGCGGCTACGTCCCGGAACAGCGCACCGACTTCATCTTCTCAGTGCTCGGTGAGGAATTCGGCTTCGTCGGCGGCGTCGTCGTTATCGCACTGTTCGGCCTGTTGTGCTGGCGCGGCATCGTGATCGCCCGCCGCGCCGACCGCACCGGCCACCTCGTCGCGATCGGCATCGTGTGCTGGTTCGCGTTCCAGGCGTTCCAGAACATCGGCATGAATCTGGGCCTGATGCCGGTCACCGGGATCCCGCTGCCGTTCGTGTCGTACGGCGGTTCGTCGATGTTCGCGCAAGGGCTCGCCGTCGGCGTGCTGTTCGCGATCCGCCGCGCGTCCCTGCTGCCACGCTGACCCGCGGCTTCGCCGCATTTGGCCCCGCTGCAGGGTGTTTTGCGGCGTGTCGCCCTGCAGCGGGGCCAAACGTTGCTACTGCGGGCCGGCCGCCACGTCGAGCGGGACGGGCGCACGACGCGATGCGAGCGTCGTGCCGGCACTTGCGATCACCACCATGACGATCGCGATCACGGTCACGGTGTGCAGGTCCTGACCGAGCACGAGGATGCCGGCCACCGCCGCCACCGCCGGTTCGAGGCTCATCAGCAGCCCGAATGTGGCCGCACTGAGCCGCCGCAGCGCCGTCAACTCGAGCGAGTACGGGATGATCGACGACAGCATCGCGACGAGGAGCCCGCCGCCGAGCACGGACGGCCGCAGCAGCGCCGAGCCGCCCTGCACGATTCCCGCCGGCAGGATCACCACGATCCCGATGCACATCGCGATGGCCAGACCGTCGAGTTGCGCGAACGTCCTGCCCACCCGCTGCGAGGTCAGGATGTAGCCGGCCCACAGGCAGCCGGCGATCAGCGCGAAGAGCACGCCGAGCGCACTGATGCCGTGCTGATCCCCGTGGACGGCGAGCAGCACCACGCCGCCGCCGGCGAGCACGACCCAGAGCACGTCGAGCAGACGGCGCGATCCGGCGACCGCGACGCCCAGCGGCCCGATGAACTCGATCGTCACAGCGACGCTGATCGGCAACCGCGCCATCGACTCGTAGAACGCCCAGTTCATCGAGCCGAGGATCAGCCCGTAGGTGAGCACTGCGAGAAGGTCCCCGCGGCTGCGGTTGCGCAGCGACGGGCGCATCGCCGCGGTCAGCACCAGCGCCGAGAGGGCGATGCGCAGCAGCACCACGCCGGCCGGCCCCGCTTGGGCGAACAATTTGTTGGCGAAGGCGGCGCCGAACTGCACCGACCCGATGCTGCCCAGCAGCAACACCTGGGGTGGGACGGCTGGCTGGCGCACGCGGCCGATCCTGTCAGAGCGCCAGGACGGCTCGCCGCGGACCGTAGAATCGTCAGGCGTGCCCGTCCTGAACCTGTTCCCCGCGCTGGAACCGCTGCTGCCCAAGGTCAGTAAGCCGATCCAGTACGTCGGCGGCGAGCTGAACGCCCAGGTCACGGACTGGGACTCGGTGGCCGTGCACTGGGCGCTGATGTATCCGGACGCCTACGAGGTCGGATTGCCCAATCAGGGCGTGCAGATCCTCTACGAGGTGCTCAACGAGCGCGACGACACGCTTGCCGAGCGCACCTACGCGGTGTGGCCCGATCTCGAGGCGCTGCTGCGCGAGCACGGCATCAGCCAGTTCACCGTCGACGCGCATCGTCCGGTCGCGGCCTTCGACCTGCTCGGCGTCTCGTTCAGCACCGAACTCGGCTACACCAACCTGCTCACCGCTCTCGACCTGGCCGGCATCCCGCTGCACGCCGCCGACCGGGACGAGTCGCACCCGATCGTCGTCGCCGGCGGGCACGCCGCGTTCAATCCCGAGCCGATCGCCGACTTCGTCGACGCCGCGGTGCTCGGAGACGGCGAGCAGGTCGTCGGCACGATCACCGACATCGTCCGTGACTGGAAGCAGGAGGGGCGTCCCGGCGGCCGCGCCGAGCTGCTCGTCCGGCTGGCCGCCACCGGCGGTGTGTACGTGCCGCAGTGCTACGACGTCAGCTACCTGCCCGACGGCCGCATCGAGTCGATCCTGCCGAACCGTCCGGGCGTGCCCGAGCGGGTCACCAAGCACACCGTCCTCAACCTGGACGAGTGGCCCTATCCGAAGGCGCCGCTCGTCCCACTCGCCGAATCCGTGCACGAGCGGATGTCGGTCGAGATCTTCCGGGGCTGCACCCGCGGCTGTCGGTTCTGCCAGGCCGGCATGATCACTCGCCCGGTTCGCGAACGATCCATCGAGACTGTCGGCGAGATGGTCGACCGCGGGCTGCGCGCGACCGGTTTCGAAGAGGTCGGTCTGCTGTCCCTGTCGTCAGCCGACCACTCCGAGATCGGCGAAATGGCCAAGCAGCTCGCCGATCGGTACGAACACGACAAGATCAGCCTGTCCCTGCCGTCGACCCGGGTGGACGCGTTCAACATCGACCTCGCCAACGAGTTCTCGCGCAGCGGCCGGCGTTCCGGCCTCACCTTCGCGCCTGAGGGCGGGTCCGAGCGGCTGCGCCGCGTGATCAACAAGATGGTCAGCAAGGACGACCTGATCCGCACCGTCTCGACGGCCTACGCGCAGGGCTGGCGGCAGGTGAAGCTCTACTTCATGTGCGGCCTGCCCACCGAGACGGACGAGGACGTCCTCGAGATCGCCGAGATGGCGCACGACGTCATCCGGGCCGGCCGCGAGGCAACCGGGAGCAAGGACATCCGGTGCACCGTGTCGATCGGCGGGTTCGTGCCCAAGCCACACACCCCGTTCCAGTGGGCCTCGCAGTGTGCGCCGGACGTGGTGGACGACCGGCTGCGCAAGCTGCGCGCCGCGATCAACGCCGACCGCTCCCTCGGGCGCAACGTCGGCATGCGCTACCACGACGGTGAGCCGTCGCTGATCGAGGGACTGCTCTCGCGCGGTGACCGCCGGGTCGGCGCCGTCATCGAGGCCGTGTGGCGCGACGGCGGCCGCTTCGACGGCTGGTCGGAGCACTTCTCCTTCCAGCGCTGGGTCGACTGCGCGGCGTCCGCGGGGGTCGATGTCGGCTGGTACACCACCCGCGAGCGGGACGCCGACGAGGTGCTGCCCTGGGACCACCTCGACTCCGGCCTGGACAAGCAATGGCTCTGGGACGACTGGCAGGACGCGATGGCTGAGTTCGAGCAGGACGACTGCCGGTGGACCCCGTGCTTCGACTGCGGCGTGTGCTCGAACCTCGGCACCGACATCCAGGTCGGCCCGACCGGGCGCTCGCTGCTGCCGCTCGTGCCGCGCGGCTGATGGCGCGCCGGACTCCGGACGGGCCGCCGCCACCGCCGGTCGTGCAGCGGCTGCGGGTGCGGTTCGCCAAGCGCGGCCGGCTGCGATTCACCTCACATCGCGACTTCGCCCGCGCCTTCGAACGCGCCCTGCGTCGCGCCGAGGTCCCGATGGCCTACTCGGCCGGGTTCTCGCCGCATCCGAAGATCAGCTATGTCGGCGCGGCGCCGACGGGGGTCGCCAGCGAGGCGGAGTATCTCGAGATCGGGCTGGCTCGTGAGTGCGACCCGGAGGCCGTCGGTGCCGCACTCGACGCGGCACTTCCGGACGGGCTGGACATCGTCGAGGTGCTCCCGGCCGGTCCCGGTTCGCTCGCCGAGCGGATGCAGGCCTCGCATTGGCGCATCGAGCTGCCCGGGGTGAGCGTCGGCGAGGCGGGTGACGCGCTGCGCGCCCTGCATGCGGAGGAATCGGTTCCGGTAGAGCGACTCACCAAAGACGGGCGCCGAATCATCGATGTGCGCCCCGCGATCCTGGCTGTCGCGCTCAAGCCCGGCGAGCGTGCGATAATGGATCTGGTCGTCCGGCAGGTCACCCCGGCCGTACGACCCGACGACATCCTCGCCGCGTTGCGGATCGTCGCCGGTCTCGCCCCTGCAGCACCGCCAGTGGTGGTGCGCCTGGCGCAGGGACCGATCGACGAGAACGGAGCGGTCAGCGACCCGCTGGCACCCGACCGCGCGACTGCTCGGACTTCGCCGTAGCCCGACCACCAGACCGGTTGGCAAGTTGAAGCCATCAGCTGCCGGCCGATGAAGACTTTGCCGGCGTTCCTGCGGGATCCCCGGCCATAACCGCCTTTGTGCGGCCGCGGTTCGTTCCTGACGAACCGCGCCCGAAGGTTCAGGAGGAAGCCGAGCAAATGCTCGACAACGACAACCCACAAGCAACCCCCGACAAATCCGCCAAGAAATCCCAGGCCCCGCGCCGCGGCCGGTCCGGCGGCACCCCCAGAGCCGGCAAGGCCGGCCGAGTGACCGCCACCGATGCGGCCGCCACCGATGCGGCCGCCGCCGCCCGGACCGTGCCGCCCAAGCGCACCCGGGTATCGGCGCTGGCCACCCGGTTCGGCGTGTCCAGCCGCGAGATCCTGGACCGGCTCGCCGCGCTCGACGTCGCGGCGCGCACCGCGTCGTCCAGCGTCGACCAGACGGCCGTCGACCGGCTCAGCGCCGACTTCGACGCACCGGCCGAAGCCGCCGCCGAGACCGGCGCCGACGCCGCCGTTCAGTCCGGCAGTGCAGCACCGGGCTCGGTGCTGTTCGTCGCACCCAGCTCGGAGCAGGCGGCTCCCGAACAGTCCAAGCCGCGGCGCCGCCGCCGGACGGCGAGCGCACCGGCCGGACCTCCGCCGGAGACGCCGGAGTCATCCGAGCACGCATCTGCCGAAGGCCCGGACATCACCGTCGCCGAAGATGCCGAGGACCAGACTGCCGAGCCCGAGGACGTCAAGGAGGCCGCCGAAGCCGAGGCGAGCGGCGCCGCGCGCCGTCGTCGCCGCCGGGGCCGCCGCGGGCGTGGCGGCGGTCAGAAGGGTCCTGACGACGCGCAGCCCGCCGATGAAGCAGCCGAGCCGGTGGAGCCCTCCGCGGACGACATCGCAGAGCCGGCCGAATCGGCGGAGGACGAAGCTCCGGCGACCGACGAGGCCGGCGACGACTCGCCGAGCACCCGCCGGCGCCGGCGTCGTCGCCGCTCCAGCGGTAGCGATTCGAGCGACGCCGGTGAGGACTCAGCCGAGGACGACCCGCCGAACACCGTCACGCACGTGCGCGCCTCCCGGCCCCAGGGCAAGGCGGCCAAGGCTGCCAAGGGTGCCAAGCCCAAAGAAGCCAATGATGACGATGACGACGACGGCGTCAAGGGCGTCAAGGGCTCGACGCGGCTGGAGGCCCGGCGGCAGCGCCGCCGCGACGGCCGCGACACCAACCGGCGTCGCCCGCCGATCCTGACCGAGGCCGAATTCCTGGCCCGCCGCGAGGCGGTCGACCGGGTGATGGCCGTGCGGCAGACCGGCGACCGCACCCAGATCGCGGTGCTCGAGGACAACGTGCTGGTCGAGCACTACGTGACCCGCGCCAGCGCGACTTCCTACGTCGGCAACGTCTACCTGGGCCGGGTCCAGAACGTGCTGCCGTCCATGGAGGCTGCCTTCATCGACATCGGCAAGGGCCGTAACGGCGTGCTCTACGCCGGTGAGGTCAACTGGGACGCCGCCGGGCTGGAAGGCAAGTCACGCCAGATCGAGCAGGCGCTCAAGTCCGGCGACGCGGTGCTCGTGCAGGTCACCAAGGACCCGATCGGGCACAAGGGCGCCCGGCTGACGAGCCAGGTCTCGCTGCCCGGCCGGTTCCTCGTGTACGTCCCCGGCGGCGGCATGACCGGGATCAGCCGGCGGCTGCCCGACACCGAGCGGCACCGGCTCAAGGCGATCCTGAAGAAGATCGTCCCCGAGGACGCCGGCGTCATCGTCCGCACCGCTGCCGAGGGCGCCAGCGAAGAGGACCTCACGCGCGATGTCGAGCGGCTGCAGGCCGAGTGGCAGATCATCTCGAAGAAGGCGCAGAAGACCTCGTCGGCTCCGGCGCTGGTACACGGCGAGCCGGACCTTGCGATCCGCGTCGTACGGGACGTCTTCAACGAGGACTTCGGCAAGCTTCTCGTGCAGGGTGAGGAAGCCTGGCGCACCGTCTCGGACTACATCGAGGGCGTGGCGCCGGATCTCGCCGAGCGCGTGAGCAAGCACGCCGGCAACAAGGACCTGTTCGCAGAGCTGCGGGTCGACGAGCAGATCAAGAAGGCGCTGGACCGCAAGGTATGGCTGCCCTCCGGCGGCTCGCTCGTCATCGACCGCACCGAGGCGATGACGGTGATCGACGTCAACACCGGCAAGTTCGTCGGCTCCGGCGGCAACCTCGAGCAGACAGTCACCCGCAACAACCTCGAGGCGGCCGAAGAGATCGTGCGCCAGCTGCGGCTGCGCGATGTCGGCGGCATCGTGGTCATCGACTTCATCGACATGGTCCTCGAGTCGAACCGCGAACTCGTGCTGCGCCGGCTGACCGAGTGCCTCGGCCGTGACCGCACCAAGCACCAGGTCGCCGAGGTGACCTCGCTGGGATTGGTCCAGATGACCCGCAAGCGGGTAGGTGAGGGCCTGCTCGAGGCGTTCAGCGAGACCTGCGAGGTCTGCCACGGCCGCGGCGTGATCATCTCCACCGAGCCGGTCGAGCGCGCCGGGACGAGTCAGCCCGAGCCCAGCGACGGTGGCGAGGCAAAGTCGCCGAAGTCGCGCCGCAAGCGCAGCAAGAAGGCGGAGTCGGACGAGCCGGACGAGTCGGACGACCCGGCCGTCTCGACCGAGCAGCGCACCAAGGCGCTGGCGGCGATGAACGCGATCCACCGCGCCGCGCACCCCGACGGCGACACGGCCGAGCTCGAGTTCGATGCCGTGACCGCGGTGTTGGCCGGGTCCGAGGTGGACGTCGACACGCTGGCCGCAGAGGTCATCGGTAGCGCCGCCGACACCGCCGCCGACGCCGCCACCGACGCCTCGGCGCCGGAGACGGCTCCGGCCGATGACGTCGAAGTGGTCGAACCCACCGCGGCAGCGGTCGAGGCCGTCGAAATGGGCCCGGAGACGGCTCCTGCGGCCCCCGTGAAGGCAGCCCGTCCGCGCCGCCGCCGCGCAGCCTCACGTCCGGCCGGACCGCCGGCCGCCGGCTGACCGGGTCCGGGAGGGCGCATCGGAGGGGGCGTTTTGCCTCGGCACCGGTGCGCCCGGTAATCTGGACGACGGCCTACCGGTAGGTGGGCCGCCTGTTCGTCTGCACGAATTCCAAGGAGTTGGGCACGATGTACGCCATCGTCAAGACCGGCGGCAAGCAGTACAAGGTCGCCGAAGGCGATGTGATCGAGGTCGAGAAGCTCGACGCGGCGCCGGGCGCCGAGATCGCACTCGCCGCGATCCTGCTCGTCGATGGCGAGACCGTCACCCACGATGCCGACAAGCTGGCCAAGGTCAACGTCACCGGCGAGGTCGTGGCGCAGACCAAGGGTCCGAAGATCCGCATCCACAAGTTCAAGAACAAGACCGGCTACCACAAGCGGATGGGCCACCGTCAGAAGCTGACCCAGCTCCGGGTGACCGGCATTTCGAGCGGCAAGTAGGGGAGTAGCGCCATGGCTCACAAAAAGGGTGCTTCCAGCTCCCGCAACGGTCGGGACTCGAACGCGCAGTACCTCGGCGTCAAGCGGTTCGGCGGCCAGGAGGTCAAGGCCGGCGAGATCCTGATCCGCCAGCGCGGCACGAAGTTCCACCCGGGCGCCGGTGTCGGCCGCGGCAAGGACGACACGCTGTTCGCGCTCGTCCCCGGCAACGTGCAGTTCGGCAAGTCGCGCGGCCGCAAGACCGTCAACATCGTCTGAGGCGCGCGCTGTCAGTCCCGGGCAAGAGCGTGTCGTCGCGTCCGCCGGGACGAGACGACAACAGTTAAGGTCGGGGAGGCGGCGTTGTCCACCGGCTTCATCGACCGCGTCGTGCTGCACGTCGCCGCGGGCAACGGCGGGCACGGTGTGGCGTCCATCCACCGCGAGAAGTTCAAGCCGCTCGGCGGCCCCGACGGCGGCAATGGTGGCCGTGGCGGCGACGTCGTGCTCGTCGTCGACGGCAACGTGCACACGCTGCTCGACTTCCACCACCATCCGCACCAGCACGCCGGCAACGGCAAGCAGGGCGCCGGCAGCAACCGCAACGGCGCCGATGGCGGCGATCTGGAACTCCGCGTGCCGGACGGCACCGTCGTCGTCGACGGCGACGGCGAAGTCCTGGCCGATCTCACCGGCCTGGGTAGCCGTTTCACGGCCGCCCAGGGCGGTCGCGGCGGCCTGGGCAATGCCGCGCTCGCCTCGACCCGCCGCAAGGCCCCGGGTTTCGCCCTGCTCGGCGAGCCCGGCGAGGTCCGCGATGTCGTCCTCGAACTCAAGTCGGTCGCCGACGTCGGGCTGGTCGGATTTCCGAGCGCCGGCAAGTCGTCGCTGATCGCCGCACTGTCGGCGGCTCGGCCGAAGATCGCCGACTACCCGTTCACCACGCTGGTGCCGAACCTCGGTGTCGTCGACGCCGGCGAAACCACGTTCACCGTTGCCGACGTGCCGGGCCTGATCCCCGGTGCGGCGCAGGGCAAGGGCCTCGGCCTCGACTTCTTGCGCCACGTCGAACGCTGCGCGGTGCTGCTGCACGTCCTGGATTGCGCGACCCTCGAGCCGGGCCGAGATCCGCTGAGTGATCTCGACGCCATCGAGCGCGAGCTCGCCCAATATGACGGCACCTTCGGCGAGCTGCTCGCCAAGCCCCGCCTCGTCGCGCTGAACAAGGTCGATGTCCCGGAGGGGCGCGAACTCGCCGAGTTCGTCCGTCCGGAACTCGAAGCCCGGGGTTTGGCCGTCTTCGAGATCTCCGCGGTGTCGCACGAGGGATTGCGTCAGCTCACCTTTGCACTGGCGGCCGCGGTGCAGGCCGACCGCGCATCGCGACCGGCGCCGGAAGCGCAGCGCATCGTGCTGCACCCGAAGGCCGTCGACGATGCCGGCTTCACCATCGAGCCGCTCGAGGACGGGTTCGTCGTGCACGGCGACAAGCCGGAACGTTGGGTGCGCCAGACCAACTTCGACAACGACGAGGCGGTCGGGTACCTCGCCGATCGCCTCGCCCGGCTCGGCGTCGAGAACCAGCTGACCAGGCTGGGTGCCGTTCCGGGCGCGGCGGTCACCATCGGCGAGGTCACCTTCGACTTCGAGCCGAGCGGCGGCATCGACGAGCCCGAGTACCTGCCGACCCGGCGCGGCACCGACGCCCGCCTCGACGGAGTCACCCGCACGCGCGCGGACGAGCGGCTGGCCGCCAAGAAGGCCCGCCGCAGGCACGAGGACGACCGGTGACGCGGGCGGCGATCGAGTCGGCTGCGCGCACCGTGGTCAAGGTCGGCTCGTCGTCGCTCACCTCGCGCGGCCGGCTCGACCCGGCGCGCCTCGACTCGATCGTCGACGCGCTCGCGCAGCGTCGGCAGGACGGCCAGCAGGTGGTGCTCGTCTCCTCGGGTGCCATCGCCGCCGGCATCGGACCGCTCGGGCTCAAGACCCGCCCCCGCGACCTGGCCACGCAGCAGGCGGCTGCGAGTGTCGGCCAACAACTGCTCGCGGAGCGATACGCAGCGTCCTTCGCGCGCTACCGCCTGCAGGTCGGGCAGGTGCTGCTCACGGCCGACGACCTGCACCGGCGCGGGCACTACCGCAACGCGAGTCGCACTCTGGAGCGGCTGCTCGCGCTCGGCGTGATCCCGATCGTGAACGAGAACGACACCGTCGCCACGCACGAGATCCGGTTCGGCGACAACGACCGGCTCGCCGCGCTGGTTGCGCATCTGGTGCACGCCGACGCGCTTGTGCTGCTGTCCGACGTCGACGGGCTCTACACCGGCAGGCCAGGACGGCCCGACGCACGGTTCATCGAAGAGGTCACCTCGATGGCAGAGCTCGACGGCATCGACGTGTCGCGCTCGGGCAGCCACCTCGGATCCGGCGGCATGGCGACCAAGGTCGACGCCGCGGCGATCGCGACGACGGAGGGCATCCCGGTCGTGCTCGCGAGCGCAAGCAACGTTGTGCCCGCGTTGCGCGGCCGGACCGGCACGTTCTTCCATCCGGCCGGCGACCGGTCCACCTCGCGGTTGTTCTGGTTGCGGTACGCGACGACCCCACGCGGACGATTGGTGCTCGACGCGGGTGCGGTCGATGCGGTGGTGCAGCGGCGGATGTCGCTGCTCCCGGCCGGCGTGACCGGAGTGACCGGGGACTTCTACTCGGGGGAGCCGGTCGAGCTGGCCGGCCCGGACGGATCGGTCGTGGCCCGTGGGCTCGTCGGCTACGACGCGTCCGACCTGCCCGCCCTGCTCGGCCACAAGACCGCCGAGCTGCCCGCCGAGTTCCGTCGCGAGATCGTGCACCGCGACGATCTGGTGCTGTTGTAGAACCTTCGGCTCGTCCCGCCTCGTCGCAGCAGGTATGAGGCAAATCCTGGCCGCGGTGCTCGTCCTTCTCGGCTGCGCTGCGTGTACGTCAGCCGCATCGCAACCACCCGCGTCCGAAGCGCCGCCGACCACCTCGGTAGCGCCGCCGACCTCGCCGCCGGTCGATCCGGGCGGTCCGCACCGTCATGAGCCGGCGCTGAAGGTCACGTGGACGCCGAATCTGAACTGGAAGCACCAGCAGCCGGTGACCACGCACGGTACGACCGCGCAGGGTCGCGCCCTGGTGCACGACATCCGCGCGGCGCAGCGAGTTCCGCACAACGGGGCGGCCTACTCGTGCCCCATCGACTTCGGCGTACGAGCGCGTTTCGTCTTCGGCGCACAGCACGGGATCGTGGATCTCGGCGGATGCCGCTTCATCCAGTTCGGGCGACACACGTACCGCACCGATACCGCGATCGGAAAGGATCTGCGAGCGGTGGCACCGCACCGCTGGTTGCCCTACCTGAGGCAGCGCGATCTGAAATAGAGGTGCAACCGAGCGCATCTGCGGTTTGATCATCGGGTGAGCTATCCCGCCATGCCGCCTCCGCCGGCGCCGCCGCCGGTCGAGCAGCCGATCCCACCCTCGGCGTTACGACCCGTGGTCGTTCTGCTGATCGTCAATCTCGCACTGTCGATCGTGCTGACGATCCTCGTCTTCGCGATGAAGGACTCGATCATCACCTATCAGCTCGACCACCGGCACATCACCGATCCGCAGCTGCGCGCAACCACGCGCTCGGCGTACTCGGCCGGCGTCTGGGGACGCGCGATCGGCAACGTGGTCGTGAGCGTTGTCTACGTGTTCCTTGTGCGCGCGCTGTTGCGCGGTCGCCGGTGGGCCTACCGCCGGGTGATCTTCCTCGGCGTGGCCGGCGTCGTCGCGCTCGGCCTGTTGTGGCTCACTCCGTATCCGGCCTGGGTCCGGGTGGAGCAGATCCTGCAGTCGCTCGTGCTCATCGCGCTGGTGTACTTCGTCACGCGTCCGCCGGTGCGCGAGCACTTCCGCACGGCCCCCGGCGCGAACGTGCGCCGGTTCCGCCGGGGGTGACCGCTGTCGGGGTGCCGGGTAAGCCATCGGTATGACCACTCCCCAGCAGCCGGATCTCCCGGCGCCGCCGCCAGCGGACGACCTCGGCCGGCCCGGTGCCGAGCCGACCCGTAAGCGGTCGGTCAGCACCGGCCAGATCCTCGGCGGCATCCTGCTGGTGGTCGTGGTCGTCTTCGTGCTCGAGAACACCCGCTCGGTGAAGGTCCGGCTGCTGATCCCTGAGGTGACCACGCCTGTCGCGGTTCCGATTGTCATCGCCGCCGTGCTCGGTGC
>DASXJN010000115.1:0-6505 GCA_036497365.1 Jatrophihabitantaceae bacterium
GCGCCGGCGACCGTGAGGTGTACTCGCCCCAGTGATAGGCCCGCAACTCGCGCGGCGGCGAGATGTCTGTCCGGCGCCAGAACTGGCTCACACCGGACCCGGTGTCTGCGATCCGCGCCATGTTGGGAGCGTCGCCCGTGCTGACTCCGGGCGAATCGGGCAGCGACAGCATGCTTTCGACCGGAGTACCGCTTACGCCGTGGATCCGCAGTTCGAGCCATTTGGTGCCACTCCCGGTCATCGCACCGCACCTCCCCTGGCTGCGCCGCGTGCGACCGACGCAACGACCCTCGACCGCACGCTAGTGTCCTGTTCGTTACGGTTCTGATCTTGACTGTCGGTGGCGACCCCCCGAAGGATGCAGTGTGCTCTCGTTGCGGCTCACGTTGCGAGCGCTCACCTGGCGGGCAGCCGCATCGCTCACCGTCTTCCTCGTCGCGCTCATCGGCATCACCGCGGCGGCCGTCGGCCCGATCTACCTGCACGCTGTCGACGAAGCGGTGCTCGCGCACCGGCTCACCCACGCCCCGCAGAGCCAACGCGACCTACGCATCGTTCAGGACACCACGATCGGCGTCAGCGGCGTCGACTGGCACCGCGCGGTGACCACGCTTGCGCGCCAGGCCGACGATCCGCACTGGTTCGACCCGCCGGTCTTCTCCGAGAACGCGCCCGCCGAGTGGCAGGGCAAGCAGAACTACGACACTGACATCGCCGCAGTCGACGATCTGTGCCAGCACGTCAAGGTCGTGTCGGGGCGATGCCTGTCCGACTCCAAAGGCGCGAAGACCGTCATCACCCAGCGCACCGCACAACGGCAGGGCATCTCTGTCGGCGACGAACTCAAGCCGGTACCCGGCGGCAACAGCGCCAAACTGCCGCTGCAGGTCATCGGCGTGATCACGCCGATCGAGCCGCACGGCGCGTTCTGGTCGCCGTGGCCCTACTTCAACGCGGCCGACAGCGTGTTCAGCAACAAGCCGCCGCGCATCGACGCATTCTTCGTCAGCCATCAATTCCTGACCTACCTCAACATGCAGATCGTGGAGACGATCTCGGCCAACCTGCGGCTGCGGGCCGACAACGTCAAGCTCGACGACCTCGGCGCATTGCGAGCCCGGCTCGCGGGGCTGCAGACTGCGGCCGCACACTCGAACGCGGTGTCGACGGTGTCGGTGCCGACGGTGCGCAGCGGCCTGCCGTCCGTGCTCGACGCGATGCAGGGCGAGATGTCGATCGCGCGCACGCTGGTGATTCTTCCGGCGGCGCAACTCGTCGTGCTCGCCATCGTGCTGCTCTACGCGGTGGTGGCCGGCACCGCCGCGGCCGGCGGTCACGACGTCGCCCTGGCCAAGCTGCGCGGACGACGCACCCGCAGCGTGCTCACACAGGGCCTGGCCCAGCCCGTCCTGCTCGTCGTCATCGCCGCACCCATCGCGGGGGCGATCGCTTGGGGCATTGTTCGCACGATCGCCAGAGGTCTGCTCGGCGCCGGCGTGGAAGTCGTGTTCCCGGTTGCGGCGGTCGAAGTCGTCATCGCGGCGACCGCGGCGAGCGTGGTCGCTGCTGTGGTCGCCGCCCGGCGGATCCTCGTCTCGCCCGTCGGTCAACTCCTTCGGCGCACTGAGTCGACTGCGACCCCGCGACTCGGCCTGATCCTCGTCGACGCCGCGACGGTGGCGCTGGGTATCGCCGGCGTCGTCGAACTGGCGGCGACCGGGACGCTCGATTCCGGCAGTGCGAACCCGCTGTCCGCCGTCGCGGCCGTGATGCTGGGTGCTGCGATCGCCGTGCTCGTCGTGCGGCTACTTCCGCTGGTCGGCCGCGCGGCGCTGCGTTGGACCACGGAATCGCGCCGGCTCGCCGTGTTCCTCGCGGTACGACAGATCGTGCGTCGCCCACTCGGTGCGCGCGTGATCGTGCTGCTGGGCGTGGCGCTGTCGCTGGCGACGTTCGCGGTGACCATGTGGTCGTCCGCCTCATACAACCGCGAGCAGCGCGCCCTCGAGCAAGGCGGCGCGAACACCGTGCTGATGGTGCGCACCGGCCCGCACGTGTATGACCTGCGAACCGCGGTCGACAAGGCCGACCCCAGCGGCCATTCGATGGCCGCGGCCATCGTCCGCGTCGCCCGCACCACGCCCGTCCTCGCCGTCGACACCGACCGGTTCGACGGAGTCGCTGCCTGGTCGCCGCACGACGCGAACGTCGGCATCGGCGCGATCCTGTCGCGGCTCCGTTCACACGCCGCTCCGTCGATACCGGTCACACGTTCCGCCCTACGTCTCGATGTCAAGGCAACCTCCGTTCCTGATGTCGGCACCGTGATGCTCGGTCTCACGCTCACCGGCGCCGACCATCAGGACCGCGCCTACAACCTCGGCCCCGTGCACCAGGGACAGAACTCGTTCACCCGGCCGGTCACGTGCGTGCTGCCCTGCCGGATCACCGGGCTGCTGTTGAGTGTGAAGACGGGCGCGAAGCAGGAGCTGCCGAAGAACGCGCAGATTGCGGCGACGGTGACGGCCTCGGTCGCCACGTCGACCACCGCGACGAATTGGCAGCCGGTCGCCGGCTTCGACCAACCGTCGCGCTGGCGACAGGACGGATCGGGTGTCGTCCAGCTGCAGACCGCGGGCACCGCACTGGCGATCCGGTCGCAACCGAGCACACCGGAGTCGACGTGGCCGGACTTGCTGTCGGCGGACTCGCCCGCGCACCTGCCTGCGGTCGTCGGCAAGGTCACTGCCAGCCTCTACGACGGGACGTCGATCCACGACGTGGCCGCGTTCGGACTCGACAGCAACCCGATCGACCTCGACGGCTCGACGATCGCGCTGAGCCTGCCGGGTCTCGACCGTAACGGCGCGATGGTCGATTTCGGTGCGGCATTGGCGACCATGCGCGGCCCGCTCTCGCCGCAGACCCAGCTCGCCGTGTACGTGGCGCACTCCGCACCGTCCGACCTGGTCGCACGACTCGCGCGCGAGGGCGTGACGGTGACGCGCACGATCCGGGCATCGACGCTCGACGACCAGCTCGACAAGACCGGCCCGGCGTTCGCCGACGGGCTGTTCCTCGTCGCCGCCATCCTCGCCACCGTGCTCGCGCTCGGCGCGACAGTGCTGGCGAGCGCGACGACGGCGCGGCGGCGGGCATACGAGTTCGCTGCGCTCGAGACCGCCGGGGTGTCACGTCCGACGCTGCGCCGTGCCCTCGCCGTGGAGCAGGGCGTGCTGCTCGTCCTGGGTCTCGCGGTGGGCCTGGCCGCGGGTCTGATCGGTGCAAATCTCGCCCTGCCCAACACGCCCGTCTTCGCGAACCAGCACGTCGGACCCCCGATCGACACCAGCCTGCCGTACGGGCTGATCGGCGTGCTCACTGCTGCGTTGGTCGTCGTCTTCGCAGTGACCAGCCTGATCATCGCGCGCGCGGTCTCGCACCAGGCGAATGCGACGAGGCTGCGGGAGGCCGAGGCATGAGTGGCATCCCGATCCGGTGCGAGAGCGTCGTGCACATCTATCCGGGCAACGGCAAGGACATGGACAACGTCGTCGCGCTCCGTGGCGTCGACCTCGAAGCGGACGCCGGTGAGTTCGTGGCGTTGCTCGGGCCATCGGGTTCAGGCAAGTCGACCGTGCTCGGCCTGCTCGCCGGCGTGCTGCGTCCCTCGGCCGGGCGAGTGATCATCGGCGAGCACGACATCAGCCGTATCACGCCACGAGCGTTGGGCCGGCTGCGTGGCGCGCTCGTGGGAACGGTGTTGCAGAACCCGGCGCGCAACCTGTTGCCGTACGCCACGGTCATCGAGAACATGCGCTTCGCTGCCGAAGCCAACGACGATGGCACCCGCGCGGAGGACATGCTCGAGGAGCTGGACCTGACCCATCTCTCGCACCGGGTCGCCGGGCGGATGTCGGGCGGCGAGCAACAGCGCGTCGCGATCGCGGTCGCTGTGTGCGGCGGCGGCAAGCTGCTGCTCGCGGACGAGCCGACCAGTCAGATGGACACCTCCGGGCGGGACGAGGTCGTCGATCTGCTGCACCGCGTCAACAGCCATCTCGGTGTGACGGTCGTGGTCGTCACGCATGACCCGCACATCGCGCGGCAGTCGGGCCGCACGATCACGATCCGGGACGGGCGAGTGGGCACGGAGGGACGGCACGGCCGTGACTTCGCAGTCGTCGGGCGGGACGGCTCTCTGCAGTTGCCGCCCGACGTCCGCGAGCAATTTGCGCCCGGCACGATGCTCGAGGTCAGCCACGACGCCGACGGCATCCACCTGCAGCGGTGGGATCCCAAGGAGAGCGGCTCATGACTCTCACGGCCCGCGTGCTGACCTATCACGTCGGCGAGCAGATCATCATCGACGGCGTCGATCTGCAGGCGCACGCCGGCCGGCTGCTCGCCGTGCGCGGTCCGTCCGGAGCGGGGAAGTCGACGCTGCTCGGCTTGCTCGGCGGCCTGTTGCGGCCGGAGACGGGTTCGGTCCTGCTTGACGACGAACCGGTGTGGCCGGGCGATGCGTCGCTGCGGCGGCGGTTCGGCATAGTGCTCCAGGGCTACGGATTGGTCGGCGCGCTGACCGGCCGCGAGAACGTCGCGATTCCGCTGCAGTCCGCCGGTATCGCGCGCGCCGACGTGCGGCAACGCACCGCGGCCGTGCTGGAACACGTCGGTCTCTCCGACGTTGCGGATCACCTGACCGACGAGATGTCGGGCGGTCAGCAGCAGCGCGTCGCGGTGGCACGCGCGCTCGCGGCCGAGCCCGAGGTGCTGCTCGCCGATGAACCCACCGCCGAACTCGACGCCGAGAATCGCAAGCTGATCGTGGCGTTGCTCGTCGCGCATGCGCGCGCCGGAGCGACCGTGGTGATCGCCTCGCACGATGCGGACGTCGTGGCCGAGTGCGACGACGTGCTCGAACTCGACGCCGGACGGGTGGTCACCGGCGCGCACCACTGACCGTCAGCAGCAGGCAGGCGCCTGGCTGTCGGCGAGCACGGTGTAGATCTCCCAGCGTTCGCCGTTCGGTGCACCCTCTACCCAGAACTTGTCCTGCTTCGCGTAGCAGCACGTGGTGCCGCGCTCGGCGATCGACGCGAATCCTGCGTCGGCCAACCGTGCCTGCTCCGCATCGACGGTGTCCGTGTCGGCGACCTCGACGCCGAGGTGGTTGACCGATCCGCCCACGCCGGGGTTCTCGATCAGCACCAGCTTGAGCGGCGGTTCGGCGACCGCGAAGTTCGCATAGCCGGTGCGCACCTTGGCCGGCTCAGTGGCGAAGAGTTTCGTGTAGAACGCGATCGACTCCTCGAGGTTGTCGACGTTCAATGCGAGCTGTACTCGGGACATCTGGTTCTCCTGACTTCGATGACCATCTATGTCTTGGGACACCAGCTTGCACAGAGACATCGACATCTGTCAATATTGATGAGTGTCGAAGTCTTTGACCGTGCTGTCTCCGGTCGATGCGGTCGCCTGTTGTTCGCCGCTGGCTCGCGAGCCGCTGTCGCAACAGGCGGCCGAACAGGTCGCGCCGCTGTTGAAGGCACTCGCCGACCCGGTGCGGCTGCGGTTGATGTCGCTGGTCGCCTCACACCAGGACGGCGAGGCATGCATCTGCGACCTGAACCCGGCGTTCGACCTGTCGCAGCCGACCATCAGCCACCACCTCAAGGTGCTGCACGAGGTCGGCCTGCTCGATCGTGAGAAGCGCGGCGTGTGGGTCTACTACCGGGTTCGTCCGGACGCGTTGAGCGCGCTCGGCACGCTGATCGGATCGACTGCCGGTTGACGGTGCATCGACGATGACTCCGCCGACGACCCATCCGCTCGCCCGCCGGGCGCTGGCCGAGTTCGTCGGTACCGCGTTCCTTGTGACGGCCGTGATCGGATCAGGCATCGCCGCCGTCCGGTTGTCGCCGAACGACACCGGTCTGGAACTGCTCGAGAACGCCGTCGTGACCGGTGCCGCCCTCGTCGCGCTGATCCTTGCGCTCCAGCCGGTGTCGGCAGCGTTCAACCCGATAGTCACTCTGGTCGAACGCGCGCTCGGCATCGTCTCTGGCACGGAGGTGATCGCGCTGATCGCCGCGCAATTCGCGGGCGGCATCGCCGGCGCGGTTCTCGCCAACCTCATGTTCGATCTGGACGCGGTATCGATCGCGCAGCGCAGCCGGTCCGGGCACGGCCTGTGGCTGGCCGAGGTGATCGCGACGATCGGCCTGTTGATCGTCATCTTCGGTACCGTGCGATCCGGACGCACCGAACGCGTCGCGTTCGCGGTCGGCGGATACATCCTGGCCGCGTACTGGTTCACTGCGTCGACCTCGTTCGCCAATCCGGCGGTGACCGTGGCCCGGATGTTCTCGGACACCTTCGCGGGGATCGCGCCCGCGTCCGCGGTCGGTTTCGTCGCCGCACAGTTGATCGGCGGGGTGCTCGGCTACCTGCTCGTCCGCGCGCTCTACCCGACCGCGAGCGCCATCGAACCACTGGAGAG
>DASXJN010000116.1:0-1785 GCA_036497365.1 Jatrophihabitantaceae bacterium
GTCCGGGTGCGGCGGGTAGTGGCTGGTGCGCACCGCGTTCAGGTTGTGCTGCTTGAACAGCTTGATGTCCGCGATCATGTCCGCAGCCGTCACGCTGCGGCCGCGGTCGGAGTTCCACTCGTGCCGGTTCGCGCCCTTGAAAAGGATCCGCTGGCCGTTCACGGTCAGGATGCCGCCGTCGACGACCACGGTGCGGAACCCGATGCGCAGCGCGATCGTCTCGCCGCCCGCGGACAGCGTGGCGTCGTAGAGGCGGGGACGTTCGGCCGTCCACGCCTCGACCGGCATCGTGTGCGGACCGGCCGGGTCGACGTCATGCAAGCCCAGCGAAGGCACCGACAGCAACGCCGGCACGTCCGTCTCGATGCGCAGCGTGCCCGTGCCGGACGTGTGGTCGAAGTCGGCGTGCACGAAGTAGTCCTGCACCGACCCGGACGGACGGGCGACGAGCTCGACGGAGCGGAAGATTCCGGACAGCCACCACTGGTCCTGGTCCTCGAGGTAGCTCGACGGCGACCACTGGTGCACCCGCACCGCGAGCACGTTCGGACCCGGCCGCAGCAGCGGCCCCACCGCGAACTCCGTGGTCAACCGGCTGCCCGTCGACCAACCCAGCTCGGTGCCGTTGAGCCACACGGTGAACTGCGAATCCACGCCGAGGAACCGCAGCACCGCGTCACCGGCCGGCCAATCCGACGGCAGCGAGAAGGACGTGCGGTACTCCCCCGTCGGGTTCTCGTCGGGCACGTGCGGCGGATCGACCGGGAACGGGTAGCGCACGTTCGTGTACGCCGGTTTGCCGTGCCCCTGCAGCTGCCAGTGCCCCGGCACCTCGATCGAGCCCCACCCGGACGCGTTCAAATCGGCCGCGCCGAACGACGGCGTCAGGTCATCCAGGCCGGACGCGAGCCGGAACGCCCACTGCCCGGACAGGTCGAGCCGCGGCGCGTCGGAACGGAAGTGCGCCCGCGGCGCCAACCGCCCTGTACCCGGCGAACGATCGGTCAACGACGGCGGGGACGAATATGCAGACATCACCACTCAACCTATCGGCGGGGCGCCTCAGGTCAGCGTTCAGGTCAGCGCAGGACGGATGTCGGTGTGCGTGAAGTCGTCACCGACGAGCAGCGGCGGCTCACCGGCGCTGTACCGGTTCGTGAACCGGAGCATGCTGGCGACATGACTGACCGTGACGACTTCCTGGCTTGGCTCCGAGGTCCGCTCCACGAGGCGGAGGTGGCGCTGCACAACGGCGATGCCGGCCCGCGCCGCGCGTTGTGGTCACGCACCGAGCCCGTGAGCGTGCTCGGCGCGTGGCGCGACGCCGTTGGACAGGCCGGGCTCGATGAGCTGTTCGCCTCGCTCGCCGACAGCCTCAGCGACTGCACGTCGTTCCTGTTCGAGTTGCTTGCGTGCGACGTGGTCGACGATGTGGCCTACACGGCCGGGCTCGAGCACATTTCGTCCAGCGTCGACGGTGAACCGCGCACGTTCACCTTGCGGGTCACCCAGGTGTATCGCCGCGAGGACGGCGAGTGGAAAGTCGCGCACCGCCACGGCGACACCGTGACCACGTGACCGCGTGGCCTGAAGCCAATCGTCCGGCAGTCAGCAGGTTGCGCGGTACATGGTCAGCGGCGCAGCGATCGTCGCGATGGTGCCCTGGGTGCTCGCGTAGCAGAACGTCTTACCGGTCACGGCGCCGGTCGTGTTGGTCACCGAGAACGTGTATGCACCGCCGGACACGAAGTACGCGATCACGCTGCCCGGGCTCAGACCGACAAC
>DASXJN010000117.1:0-2846 GCA_036497365.1 Jatrophihabitantaceae bacterium
CCGGGTGTGGCGGCTGTCCGACGAGACCGGCCACTACACCGAACTCGCCTGACCCTCGAACCCCCACCCCCCTGCTTGATTTGGTATCGAATCACCATTTCGATCATGGAAATCCGGTCAGTCGATACCAAATCAAGGGGACGGGGTGCGGGTTGGACGCCGCGCGGGTTTGTTCGACGCCGCCGAGTTTGTTCGGACTCTTGACTTAACTATTTGCCCGAAATTAGCGTCCCGTTCCAGACCTACGTATTGCCTGTTTCGTCTGGAGGATCCCCGCCATGCCTGGACGCCGCCCGAGCATCCGCCGCCGCATCGTTGCCGCCGCCGCGGTTGCCATCGCGTTCCTGGGCGTCGGGGCGGTGGCGACCGGGCCCGCTGCCGTGGCGACCGTCGGACCGCTGCCGAACGTCGAGGACTTCGAGGGGAACACCCAGATCGGCACCGGCAACCCCGGCATCTTCTCCTTCGGCGCGGACGCGCAACACACCCCACAACTGCAGATCGTCGATGCGCCGAACGCGGCGGGCGAGGGCGCCGACAACCACGCGCTCGACATGCCCTACGACGTCACCGGCTACGGCGGCTTCACCGAGGACCTCGCGACGGCGCAGGACTGGAGCAACTACGGCGGCTTGAGCTTCTGGGTGAAGGGTTCGAACACCGGCCAGCGGATCGAGTACGAGATCAAGGACGGCGGCACGGACGGCGAGCACTCCGAACTGTGGCAGGGCTTCTTCACCGACGACAGCACTGGCTGGAAGCAGATCACCGAGCCGTTCAACGACCTCGTCATCCGCACGGACTACCAACCGACCGGCGGACCGATCAACGGCACGCTCGATCTCACTTCGATGTGGGGCTACGCGGTCAACGTCCCGGCGAATGTGCAGGGCGATCTCACCTTCGACGACTTCGCCGTCTATGGGACGGCTGCACCGAAGCCGCCCGTCGTCTCGACCCCGAAGCCGGTCTACCTCGTGGACGACGGCGACACCGCGCACGTCCCGGTCACCGTCACGACGACGCACGGCGACCCCACGGCCGCACCGGTCACCGTCGACTGGACGCTCGACGACGGCACCGCAACAGCCGGCACCGACTACACCGACGACTCCGGCACGCTGACCTTCCCGGCAGAGACGCCGTCCGGCACGTCGCAGTCGATCGACGTGCAGACACTGAGCACGACGACGCCGAGCGAATCGAAGACGCTGGCGGTCACGCTGACCCCGCATGACGCGACCATGGCGGGGCCATCCCCGACCGTCGTCATCAACGCCCACGGGCTGGCCTACCTCGACAAGTCCCTGCCGGTCGCCGATCGGGTGGCCGACCTCATGAGCCGCATGTCGCTGGCCGAGAAGGTCGGCCAGATGGCGCAGGCCGAGCGGGCCAACGTCGGGGACGGTTCGAAGATCACCACCGACCTGCTCGGGTCCGTGCTGTCGGGCGGCGGCTCGACGCCGGCCCAGAACACGCCCACCGCGTGGGCCGACATGGTCGACGGCTATCAGCTGCGCGCGCTGGCCACGCCGTTGCAGATCCCGATCATCTACGGCATCGACTCGGTGCACGGCGACAACAACCTCGCCGGCGCCACGCTGTTCCCGCACAACGTGGGCATGGGCGCGACGCGCGACCCGCACCTCGCCCGCGAAGAAGGCAAGATCGCCGCGACCGAGACGCGCGCGACAGGTATCCCGTGGGTCTTCGCGCCGTGCGTCTGCGTGACGAGGGACGACCGGTGGGGACGCGCCTACGAGTCGTACGGCGAGGATCCCGCGCTGGTGTCGAAGATGGAGACCTTCATCAAGGGTCTGCAGGGCAACGACCACCTGAGTCGCAAGAGTGCGGTCCTGGCGACCGCGAAGCATTTCCTCGGCGACGGCGGCACGAAGTACGGCTCGTCCAGCACAGGCACGTACACGATCGACCAGGGCATCACCTACGTCACCCGCAAGCAACTCGACGATCTGTACGTCGGGCCGTACAAGACGGCGATCGCCGATCACGTCGGCTCGGTCATGCCGTCGTACTCGAGCCTGCAGATCCTCGGCCACGACAGCGCACCGGTGAAGATGCATGCCCGGCGCGACATGATCACCGGCCTGCTCAAGAAGAAACTCGGCTTCACCGGCTTCGTCATCAGTGACTACAACGCCATCGACCAGATCGGGTCGGACTACAAGAACGACGTCAAGACCAGCATCAACGCCGGCCTCGACATGATCATGGCGCCGTCCGAGTACGAGACGTTCGAGAGTGACCTGATCTCGTTGGTGAACAGCGGCGACGTGTCGCACGCCCGGATCAACGGCGCGGTGCGCCGGATCCTGACGCAGAAATTCGCGCTAGGCCTGTTCGACCACCCGTTCGCGAACCGCAGCAACGCCGACACGATCGGCTCGTCCGCACACCGAGCGGTGGCGCGGCAGGCGGCGGCCGAGTCGCAGGTGCTGCTGAAGAACGCAGGCGGGATCCTGCCGCTCGCCAAGTCCGGCAAGATTTATGTCGCGGGTTCCAACGCGGACGACGAGGGCAACCAGACCGGCGGTTGGACGCTCACCTGGCAGGGTCAGTCCGGGGACATCCCGGGCGCGACCTCGATCCTCAGTGGCATGGAGCAGGACGCGCCGCACGCGACGATCACGTACTCGAAGGACGCATCCGCGTCGATGACCGGATACCACCTCGGGGTCGTCGTAGTCGGTGAGACGCCCTACGCCGAGGGCGTCGGCGACATCGGCAACGGGCACACGCTGCAGCTGTCGGCCGCCGACCGCGACGCGGTCGACAGGGTGTGCGGCGCGATGCGATGCGTGGTGCTCGACGTGTCCGGCCGTCCG
>DASXJN010000118.1:0-16246 GCA_036497365.1 Jatrophihabitantaceae bacterium
CCCGAGGCGCTCCAACAGCGCGACGTCCTTCGGGTTCACCTGATCGTCGGTGACGATGTCGCTCGCCGTCGCGATGTCGGTGATCTTGGCGAAGCCGCGCTTGCCGATCTTGCTCGAGTCGGCGACGACGATGACGCGCTCGGCAGCCCCCAGGAGCGCGCGATTCGTGTGCGCCTCGACCTCGTGGTGCGTGGTGAACCCGGCGCTGGCGCTGACTCCGTCGACACCGATGATCGCCACGTCGAGGTTGATGTTGGCGAGGGTGATCTCGGCGAGCGGTCCGACCAGTTCGTAGGACTCCGAGCGCGCGCTGCCGCCGCACACGACGAGTTCGATGTTGGCGCGGACCGCGAGTTCCGAGGCGATGTTGAGTGCGTTGGTCACGACGCGCAGCCCGGGACGGGACGCGAGCGCGCGCCCGACCTCGGTGGTCGTCGATCCACCGTTGAGCCCGACCGACGCGACGTCGGCCGGCACCAACGAGACCGCCTGCAGCGCGATCGCCCGCTTGGCGTCGTAGCGCTGCCCGCCGCGGTAGCGCATCGGCAACTCGTACAGGACGCCGGAGGCGACCGCACCGCCGTGCGTGCGGGTGAGCAGCTTCTGCGACTCGAGCAGGTGCAGGTCGCGGCGTACCGACGCCTCGGACACGTCGAGTTCCGCGGCCAGGCCGGTGACCCCGACCGAGCCGTGCTCGTTGAGGCGCTGCAGAATCAGGCCGAGACGGTCCTCCTGACGCATGCGTGCACGATAATGCACAGAACACGCAACGCAATGTTCATTTCGCGCAGGAACCTTGACCGTTTCCAGAATGCCGTGCAAGGCTGAGCAATCTTCACGATCGAATGTGCGCGATTCGTTCGGGACGGGGGCGCGATGGGAGCGGTGTCCGGCAGGCGACGGCGTCGCGGCACAGCGGCGATGGCCACGCTCATCCTGATGGGCGGTGTCGCGGCCGCGTGCAGCAGCGGTTCCGGATCCGATGGTGGCACCACGATCACCGTCTCGCACGGCTACACCGCGGTCGAGGCGCGGGCGATCAAGGCGGAAGCCGCGCAGTGGAACAAGATGCACCCGGACACGAAGGTGAATCTCGTCTTCAACGGCGGCAACGACAGCGCGCTGCAGAAGACCGTCGCGGGGTTCCAGGCCGGCAACTACCCCGACGTCGCCTACGAGTACGGATCCTCGGCGGCCCAGCTGGCCAAGCAGCCCAAGCTCATCGATCTCACCGACAAGGTGAAGTCGGCCGCGATGAACTGGAACGACTTCTACCCGTCCGAGCGAGAAGCCGCGACCGTCAACGGCAAGGTCGTCGGCGTTCCGGCACTCGTCGACAATCTCGCGCTCGTCTACAACAAGAAGCTGTTCCAGCAAGCCGGTGTCGCATTGCCGACCAGCAGTTGGAGCTGGCAGGACTTCCGCACAGCGGCCAAGAAGCTGACCGATCCGAGCACGCACACCTACGGCTGGGCCTACATCAACGACGGCAGCGAGGACACCGTCTGGCGTTTCATCGCGATGCTCTGGCAGGCCGGTGGCGATCTGCTGACACCCGACAACAGCAAGCCGGCGTTCGACAACAAGGCCGGCCTCGCCGCGCTCACCCAGCTGTACAACATGGCGGTCGTCGACAAGTCGGTCTACCTGGACACCGGCAACGACAACTACGGGAACCTCTTCAACAGCGGCAAGATCGCGATGCTGTGGACCGGTCCGTGGGACCTGTCCAGCATCAACAGCGACGTCGAGTACGGCGTGACCTATCTGCCCGGCTACAACGGCGATCACGAGACGATCTCGGGGCCTGACCTGTACATGCTCTTCGATCATTCGGCCGGACGGAGCGACACGGCGTTCAAGTTCGCCAGCTGGCTGACCTCGCCGAAGGTGCACCTTCAGTTCGCCATCAAGACCGGTGACCTGCCGCTACGGCAGTCCGAGACGAAGTTGCCGGCCTACCAGACCTTCCTGAAGAAGTACCCGGCCGAGAAGCTCTTCGTGAACAACCTGAACAACGTCAAGCACGTGCGCCCGAACATCGCGAACTACGCGGAGGTCTCGACGGCTGTCGGGCAGATGGTGCAGTCCGTGCTGCTCGGTCAGGCACAGCCGGCGGCCGCCCTCAAGTCCGGTGCCGCACAGGTCGCCTCGGCGCTCGCCGGTTCGTGAGTAAGCCCTTTCGGCTTCTGCCGACGGCACGAACGCGGCGCAGTGCCGACGCGCTCGCCGGCTGGGCGATGATCACACCGAGCGTGCTGCTCATCGGCCTGTTCGGCCTCGTACCGGTCGTCTGGGCGTTCATCCTGTCCTTCCAGCACAACGACCTGCAGACCCAACCGACCTGGGCCGGTTTCGGCAACTACCGCGAGATGTTCGCTGACCCGACCTTTCGTGACTCGGTGAAGAACACGGTCATCTACACCGTGCTCTTCGTCCCGATCACACTGGCGCTCTCGCTGCTCGCGGCAGCCGCGTTGAACCGCAAGATACGTGGCATCACCGTCTACCGGGTCGCTGTGTTCATCCCGGTCGTCACCTCGACGGTGGCCACTGGTGTCATCTTCACCTGGTTGCTGGATCCGGAATTCGGGTTGGTCAACTCGGTCATCACCAAGATCGGCCTGCCACGACTGGGATTCTTCGCCGATCCGCACCAGGCGCTGTACGCAGTGGTCGTGATGACGGTGTGGGGTTGGGTCGGTTTCGGCGCGCTGATCTATCTCGCCGGACTGCAAGGCGTGCCCCGCGACCTCGTCGAAGCCGCGCTCATCGACGGTTGCTCGAAGCGCGGCGCGTTCTGGCGCATCCAGGTGCCGTTGATGCGTCCGGTCAGCGGGTTCCTGCTGGTCTGGCTGACCATCAACGCGCTGCAACTGTTCGACGAGGTGTTCGTGACGACGAAGGGCGGCCCGTTGCACGCGACGACCGTCGTCGTCTACTACCTCTACCTGCAGGCATTCTCGTTCTTCCACGCCGGTTACGCGGCCGCGATCGCCGTATTCCTGTTCGTCGTCATCGCGGTGATCACGTTCGTGCAGCTACGACTCACCCGCGACTCGTCGATGAGTGGTGAGCGTCCGTGACCGCAGCAACCCAGCCGCGGCGACGGATGCGGCGACCGTCCGGCTGGCACCTGGTACTGATCCCGCTCGCAATCCTGATGGGCCTGCCGCTCATCTGGATGGTGATCACCAGCCTGTCCAGTATCGCCGACACACGCCGATTCCCGCCAGGGCTGCCCTCGTCGCTGCACTTTGCGAACTACGTCCATGCCTGGACGTTGTCGCCGTTCGCGCGGTGGCTGTGGAACAGCACGCTCGTGTCGGTCACCTGCGTCGTCAGCAACCTCGTGCTGTGCAGCCTCGCCGGTTACGCCTTTGCCCGGTTGCGATTCCCCGGCAGCCGGATCGCGTTCTTCGGCATTCTCGCCACGTTGATGGTGCCGTTCCAGGTGGTGATGATCCCGACGCTCCTGATCGTCAAACACCTCGGCCTGGTCGACACCCTGCCGGCACTCGTCGCGCCGAACCTGGCGACGCCGTTCGGCATCTACCTGTTGCGCCAGTTCTTCGTGACCCTGCCCGTTGAACTCGAAGAGGCAGCGCTGATCGACGGCGCGGGACGCCTGCGCATCCTGCGCTCGATCCTGCTGCCACTGATGGGACCGCCGCTCACCACTGTCGCGGTACTGACCTTTCTCACCGTGTGGAACGACTTCCTGTGGCCGCTGGTCGTCATCTCCACACCCGACCGGTTCACCGTGCAACTGGGACTGGCCACGTTCCAGAGCGCACATTTCGTCCAGTGGCCCCTGCTCATGGCAGGAACGGTGATCAGCCAACTTCCGGTGCTCGCGCTCTTTGTCGCGGGACAACGTTTCTTTGTCAGCTCTATTGCGAATACGGGGATCAAATGATGAAGCGCTTGCTCAGCGGTCTCGCCGCACTTCTCGCCATGACCGGACTTGTCGTCGCGCCCGAGGCCGCCGACGCAGCAGCCGCGCACTCCACGGTGGTGATCGTCAAACCCGGTGGAGCGCACTCGCTGCAGAAGGCAGTCGACTCGTTGAAGAGCAGCGGCGGCGGGACGATCATGCTGCGCAGCGGTCGCTACCAACAGCGGGTCAAGTTCGTGCACGCGCACAACATCACGATCGAGCCGTACCACAAGGCGCACGCGATCCTGGACGGCACGGGGCTGAAGGTGCCGAACACCGACTCCGGCCTGATCACCATCGTCGACAGCAGCAACATCACGGTGCGCGGCCTGGACATCACCGGGTACCGCACCCGGCAGAAGAACCGCGTCCCGATCGGCATCTACGTGCACGGTCACGACAAGAAGGTGCACCTGATCGGGAATCACGTGCACGACATGGGCAACGACAACAACACGCTCGGCAGCTTCAGCATCAACGCCCACGGCATCGCCGCGTACGGCGACGACGCGGGTGCGCCGATCAGCAAGCTCGTCATCAGCAGGAACACCGTCGACAACCTGCACCTCGGCGCGAGTGAGTCCGTCGTGGTGAACGGCAACGTGACCCACTGGCAGATCACGCACAACAACATCCACGACAACGACAACATCGGCATCGACGCGATCGGCTTCGAACCGACCCTCGGTGGCAAGCACCGCTACACCATGCTCAACCGCGCCCGGCACGGACTGATCGCGCACAATGTGGTCGCGCGGATCAAGTCGCAGGGCAATCCGGCGTACTGGGAGGACGGCAGCTGGTGCGACTGTGCCGACGGCATCTACATCGACGGCGGCACGCGCATCCGGGTCCACGCGAACCGGGTCAGCGACAGTGACATCGGCATCGAGGTGGCAGCAGAGAACGGGCGTGGCAACGCCAGTCATGTGATCACCAGCCACAACCATGTGACCGGCAGTCTCTACACGGGCATCAGCACGGGCGGCTACTGCGACGGCCACAACGGCTGCGGCGGTGTGCAGACCGGCAAGTCGTTCGACAACGTGTTCCGGTACAACACGCTGCGCGGCAACAACCGCCTGAACGACGGCTCACCGGAACTGCTCGTCCAGTACCACGCGCACAACGACGTGTTCGTGCACAACCACGTCATCGCCACCAACACCGACTCGGTCGTCTACGGCACCGTGCCGCGGTCTGACAGCAACCACAACCGGAGCAACCACAACACGTTCGGAGCTGTCGGCGGATCACGCGGGAAAGCCCAGTTCGGGTGGGGCAACCACACCTACACCGGCTACGCGAAGTACCGGTCGGCCACCGGGCAGGACGGCAACAGCACCTTCCGCTGACCTCACCCGCGCACCGGTCGCCTAGGCTGGCGGCGTGACCAGCGAGGCAGTGCAGGGCGTCTTGGCGCGGGCCGCGGACGGCGGGCGCATCAGCGCGGACGAGGCGCTCGAGCTGTACACGTCCGCACCGCTGCACGAGCTCGGCGCGGCAGCCGATGCGGTGCGCCGTCGCCGGTACCCGGACAACATCGCGACGTACATCATCGACCGCAACATCAACTACACGAACGTGTGCGTCACTGCGTGCAAGTTCTGTGCGTTCTACCGTCCGCCCAAGCATGACGAAGGCTGGACGCACAGCCTGGACGAGTTGCTGCGCCGCTGCGGTGAGGCCGTCGACCTCGGCGCCACGCAGATCATGCTGCAGGGCGGCCACTCGCCCGAGCTCGGCATCGAGTGGTACGAGCAGACCTTCGCGGCGATCAAGGCGAACTATCCGGAGCTGGTACTGCACTCTCTCGGCGCCTCCGAGGTCGTGCACATCGCCCGCACCTCGGACCTGGACTTCGCGTCGGTCATCGCGCGCCTCAAGAGCGCCGGGCTCGACTCGTTCGCCGGCGCAGGAGCAGAGATCCTCGTCGACCGGCCGCGCACCGTCATCGCGCCGCTGAAGGAGAAGGGCACGATCTGGCTCGACGTCATGGCGACCGCGCACGACCTCGGGCTCGAGTCGACAGCGACGTTCATGATGGGCACCGGCGAGACGAACGCCGAACGCATCGAGCACTTGCGGATGATCCGCGAGGTGCAGGACCGCACCGGCGGCTTCCGCAGCTTCATCCCGTGGACCTACCAGCCCGAGAACAACCATCTGAAGGGACGCACGCAGGCCACCAGCCTCGAGTACCTGCGCATGATTGCGGTGGCCCGGCTGTTCTTCGACAACATCAACCATCTGCAGGGTTCGTGGCTGACCACCGGCAAGGACATCGGCCAGCTCACCCTGCACTTCGGCGCCGACGACCTCGGCTCGGTAATGCTCGAAGAGAACGTGGTCTCCTCCGCGGGCGCGCGGCACCGCAGCAACCGCACCGAACTGATCGAACTGATCCGCGGGGCGGGACGCATACCGGCGCAGCGCGACACGCTCTATCGGCATCTCGTGGTGCACAACGATCCGGGCGACGATCCGGTCGACGAGCGGGTGCACTCGCACTTCAGCTCGATCGCGCTGCCAGTCGTTCCACAGCAGATCGGCAGCTCCGGCAGTCTTGAGGGCGCTGCGTCTTGATGGCCCCCTCTTGAGGCATTGCCTCTGGCGGGCACGAGGTCGATCTGCGATAACGGGCGGGTGAGCCAACCCCCGGCCGGCGAAACACCCGAAGAACGGGTGGCGCGACTGCAGCACGAGCTCGACCAGGCCAAGATCGACGACCTTCAGAAGCAGCTCGCCGCGGCGCAGGAAGCGGTCGGCGTGCACCCGGCTCCGTCCGCGAACGAACCGCCGCCGCGCCGTCGGATCACTGTCGTCAAGAACGGCGTACGCGTCGTCGACAACGCCGACATCGCGGACCTCGCCCGGCACTTGCGCGACTCGGGTGGCGGCATCGTCGCGCCGGCCGACACGAACCTCGCCCCGGCACCGCGCCGCGTGCCGTGGCGGTTCCGGGCCGCCGTCCTGCCGTGGAGCTGGTGGACGGTGTGGACGATGTTCATGATCAGCATCGCGCCGATCGCGTTGTACATCGTGCTGCCGGTCTCCGGTGCGATCGCTGCGGCGGCCGGCTTCATCGGCATCGTGACCGTGCGGTTGGTGCGCAACCGCACCCGTCTGGCGTTGCTGAAATGGGGTGCGGTCGCCACCGTCGTCGACACAGATGTGAAGAGCGTCGGCACCTACTACAGCGGCACCACGTACCAGAACATGCGGCTCGCCCAGGCCCACGGCTGGCAGGTCGACCGGCGCCGCTACAGCGGCCCGGGCACGACGACCGAGATCACCTACGAACTCGGCGGGCAACGCAACAACCTGACCTTGCGCGGCCGGGACTACGACAACGGCGTGATCCTGGCCGACACGCGCCACCCGGAGCGTGCCCTGTGCGTCAGTTCGTTCCCGTACGACCTCGATCGCGACAGTTCCGGCAACTGGGTCGGCGGGCTGTCGCGCCGGGTGGCGATCGGGTCGGGGCTCATGGCGGTGTTACTCGTGGTGTGGGTCGTGGCACTGGTCACGGTCTACCTGAAGCACAGCTAGCGCGCTGAGTTAGATCCGCGCCGGGCTGGTTACCCTTCCGCCGTGTCCATCGCCGTCGCCGTCCCGCTCGGGGTCGCATCGGCGCTCGTGTACGGCACGTCCATCGTGTTCCAGCACAGCGAGGCGAGTTCGTCGGCTCCCGACCAGGGTGAGGAGGCCGCCCGCCGGCTGGTTTCGCTGCTGCGCAACCCGCGCTGGCTGCTCGCCCTCGGTGGTGACTTCATCGGCTTCTTGCTGGGCATCGCGGCGCTGTCCGCCGGTTCGGTGGTGATGATCCAGCCGCTCGTGGTGCTGATGCTGCCGGTCGCGCTCGTGGTCGGGTGGCTCAACGGCGGGCCGCGCCCGCGCGCGGCGGACTACCTGAGCAGCCTCGGCATCATCGGCGGGCTCGCGGTGTTCCTGATCCTGATCGGACGACCGCACACGGCGCACGTGCCGCATTCGCGGTATGTCGCGCTGACCGTCCTCATCGTCCTCGCGTCGGGGATCGTGATCTGCTTCGCCGCGACCGGACGCTCGGCCGTGGTTCGCGGTGCCGTGTACGGCGTGGTCGCCGGCGCGTTCTACGGCACCCTCGGCGTGATGGTCGACGCGGCGTCGGACCAGTTCTCGGAGCAGGGCCTGCACGGATTGCTGGCGACCGGACGGGGACTGGTGCCGCTCATCGGTGTCGCGCTGCTCGGTCTCGGCGGGATCGTGCTCACCCAGATGTCGTTCCAGGTCGGCGCGCTCGCCGCCACCCTGCCGGCGAGTCTGGCCACCGACCCGCTGGCCGGCGTGCTGATCGGCGCGTTGTTGTTGCGCGAACACCTGCCGCACAGCGTCGGCCACCTGATCGCGTACAGCCTGTGCCTGGTTGCCGTCATTGCCGGCGCGGTCCGCCTGGCCGGGCCGGCCACCGCGCCGCACCCGGGGCATCCTTCCCGCCGGACAGAAGCACCGCACCAGGCAGAATGGACAGGATGAAGGCGACCCTCGATAAGCAGCCGCACGAGGTGGCGGCGATGTTCGACGGAGTCGCCCGCCGCTACGACCTGACCAACACCGTGCTGTCGGCCGGCCTCGACCGGCATTGGCGCACCCGCACCCGGCAGTGCCTCGAACTGCGTCCCGGGCAGCGAGTGCTCGATCTTGCCGCCGGCACCGGCGTCTCGACCGTCGAGCTCCGGCGCTCGGGCGCGGAAGCCATCGGGTGTGACTTCTCGATCGGCATGCTGCGCGCCGGCAAGGCCAACCGGTCACGGCGGGCCGTCCCGTTCGTCGCCGGCGACGGGATGCACCTGCCGTTCGCGGACGAGGCGTTCGACGCCGCGACGATCGCCTTCGGCCTGCGCAACGTTGCCGAACCCGAGGTGGCGCTGAAGGAGATGGCCCGCGTCGTCCGTCCGGGCGGACGACTGGTCGTCTGCGAGTTCAGCCGCCCGACCTTCGCGCCGTTCCGCATGATCTATCTGAACTACGTGATGCGCGCGCTGCCGTGGATCGCGCGCCGGGTGTCGTCCAATGCCGAGGCCTATCACTATCTGGCCGAATCGATCCGCGCGTGGCCTCCGCAGGCCGATCTCGCGCGCACCATTGCCGCCTGTGGATGGCGTGACGTGCGCTTCCGGAACCTCACGGGAGGGGTCGTCGCACTGCACGTGGCGGAGCGAGCATGATGCCCTTACCGGCCTTAGTTACCGCACGCAGAGGGCCGGGTAGGCAAGCGAATGGTGCGGCCGGGCAGGCCGCCATGACGAGGGAGTGTTCATGGACGACGACGAGACCACTGGTGGCACCTTCGACGAGGACAGCGGCGCCGATGGCGGCGCGGACGCCGAGGCCGACCGCGACAGCGGCGCCGATGGCGGCGCGGACGCCGCCGCCGACGGTCACGCCGAATCGCCGGGCGGCGACGGTGGCGCGGACGGCAGTGCCGGTTCCGGCAGCGCGGACGGTCACGCCAGCGGCGATGGCGACGGCGGTGCCGACGGCGGCGCCTGAGTGACCACCTCGCACGATTCGAAGCACGACTCGACGGGCGGTGCAGCGCTGGCGCGCTGCACCGCCCGCACTCTTACCGAGTTCGCCGAGTACTGGGGCCGGCAGGCATTGCTGTCCCGGGCGAGCGAGCTGGGCGGCACGTTCGACGATTTGCTCGACACGGCTGCGGTGGACGAACTCGTCTCACGGCGAGGGCTGCGCACGCCGTTCCTGCGGATGGCCAAAGAAGGCTCCGTGCTGCCCGCCAAGCAGTTCACCCGCGGCGGTGGTGCCGGCGCAGGCATCACCGATCAGGTGGCCGACGACAAGGTGCTCGGCCAGCTCGCCGACGGCGCCACGCTCGTCCTGCAGGGCCTGCACCGGACGTGGCCGCCGCTCGTCCGGTTCGGTGCGAACCTGGCTGCCGAGCTCGGCCATCCGGTCCAGATCAACGCCTACATCACCCCGTCCCAGAACCGTGGGTTCGCGCCGCATTACGACGTGCACGACGTGTTCGTGCTGCAGGTATCCGGCCGCAAGCACTGGCGCATCCATCCGCCGGTCGTGCGTGATCCGCTCGAGAACCAGAACTGGGAGAAGTTCCGCGACGAGGTGGCTGCGCAGGCCGAGGGGGCACCGCTGATTGACTGCGTGCTCGAGCCCGGCGATGCGCTGTACCTGCCGCGCGGGACGATCCACGCCGCGGAGGCACTCGGTGAGACGTCCATCCACCTGACCGTCGGCATCCACCCGATCACCCGCTACCAGCTCGTGCGCAACCTGCTCGACCGTGCGCAGCACGACGACGCGCTGCGCGAGTCGCTGCCGGTCGGTGTCGACCTCGGCGACCCCGCAGTGCTCGGACCGCACCTGACCGCGACGATCGACGCGCTGCGCGGCTATCTCGAACAAGCCGGTGTGGACGAGCTCGCTCGCGATGTCGCCGACCGGCTGGCCGCGCAGACCCGTCCGGAACCGATTGCTCCACTCGCCCAGCTGGCCGCTGCCGATGCGGTGCAGGCGGACACCGCGCTGCGCCTGCGCGGCGCGCTGCGCTTCCGGACGAGCGAGGACGCCGAGCGGATCGAGATCACGATGCTCGACCGCTCTCTGTCACTGCCACTGACAGCCGCGCCGGCGCTGAAGACGGTGTTGTCCGGCGAAGTGTTCACGCCGGCGGAACTGCCGGAGCTCGACGCCGACGAACAGCTTGTTCTGGCGCGCCGCTTGCTGCGCGGGGGAGTGCTCGTCCCTGCCTGATGTCGTACCTGCGAGGCTGACGCGGTGACCGGCGTGCAGCACCGTCCGCAACCGCGGGAGTCGGCCAATCGGTGCGCGTTGCGGGCGCAGTTGCGCGGCGATCCACTACTGGGCACGGCGATGCCCGCGGCGCGGATCCTGCTCGTCGAACAACCCGGCCCGTGGGGGCACGCCGGACTGCGCGAGTCGCGCTTCGACAGCGCGGTCGCCGCGGCACTCGAGAAGCAGGCAGCTGCGGCGGGGGTCCGCGTGCTCGCGATCCGGCGACCGGGCCGTACACCGCGCGGCACCCGGCGGCGGTGGGCGTTCGCCGACACCCGCGACGACCGGACCTCGCTGCGGTGGGGCAGCTACGCCGACGACGCCGACCTGCTCGGGCTCCCGCTCGACGATTCGGCGGGCGCGCCGGATGACGCGCCGGCCTACCTCGTCTGCGCGCACAGCCGGCACGACGCGTGCTGTGCGTTGCGTGGCCGCTCGGTCGCGGCTGCGCTCGAGCAGGAACGTCCCGGACGGGTGTGGGAGTGCAGCCACATCGGCGGCGAACGCTTCGCCGCGAACGTGCTCGTCCTGCCCAGCGGGTTGCAGTACGGGCGGGTGCTGCCGTTCGCCGCGCCGGAGTTCGTCGCGGCGACCGAGGCGGACGAGGTCGTCGGCGCGCTGCTGCGCGGCCGGATCGGGCTGGCGCCGGTGGCGCAAGCAGCACTGGCCTTCGCCTTCGAGCACCTCGCGCTGCGCAAGCGCACCGCGCTGCGCGTCATGTCGGCGACGGCGGTCGAGAACGGCGAGGCGCACGTCCGGCTGGCCGGCCCGCACGGCCAGCTCGACGTCACCGTCCGGGTCGACCGGGTGGCCGCCGAGGGGCTGACCTGCAAGAACCCGCGCCCGAACGCCTACCTCGCCTACCAGCCGGTCCGCATCCAGCCCGTCTGACCTCCCCCACCCAGCTTGATTTGGTATCGAATCGCCATTTCGATCATGGAAATCCGGTCAGTCGATACCAAATCAAGCTGGTGGGTGGGGTGTGTCGGGCGGTCGGGCGCCCCGGCGGTCGGGGTCAGTGCTGGTGACCGGCGGTGTAGCCACCGGCGTCGAGGAAGCGCTGCCGGCTGCGGGTGATCTCGCGCTCGGCCTCCTCGCGGCCCACCCAGGCCGCGCCCTCGACCGACTTGCCGGGTTCGAGTTCCTTGTAGACCTCGAAGAAGTGCTGGATCTCGAGCCGGTCGAACTCGGGCACGTGGTGCAGGTCGCGCAGGTGCTCCAGGCGCGGATCGGTGGACGGCACCGTGAGCACCTTGTCATCGCCGCCGGCTTCGTCCTTCATCTGGAACATCGCGATCGCCCGGCACCGCACGAGCACCCCAGGGAACAGCGGGTCGCCGACCAGCAGGACGAGTGCGTCGAGCGGGTCGCCGTCGTCGCCGAGCGTGTTCTCGATGTAGCCGTAGTCGGCCGGATACTGCGTGGACGTGAACAGGGTCCGGTCCAGGCGCATGCGCCCGGTGTCATGATCGACTTCGTACTTGTTCCGGCTGCCGCGCGGGATTTCTATCAGTACGTCGAAGTCCACGGTGCTGCTCCCCTTCGGACGCGGTGACGACACCTAGTCTGACGCACGATGAACCCGAAGCGCAGACGTGCCCTCGTCAGGGCTGCGGTGGTGACCGCGATCGTCGTCGTCGCGTTCGGTGCAGCCTTCGGCGCCGCGCGGCTGGCGCGCAGCAATCCCAAGGTGCATGTCGACTCCGGCCCGACCCAGCCACCGCTGCCGTCGCAGCTTGCGGCCGCGTCGGCAGCGCCGAGCCCGGGGCGCGATGTCGGCCCCGGCACCGCGCCGACTCCCGCCGGTGTGCACAAGGCGTTGCAGCAGGTGCTGCAGAATCCCGGCTTCGGGCAGCGGCTGCTCGCGCACGTCATCGACGCCAAGTCCGGCAAGGTCCTCTACGACAGCTTCGGGCACACCCCGGCCGCGCCGGCGTCGACCGGCAAGCTGCTCACCGCAGCTGCCATCCTCGCCGTGCGCGTGCCGAGCTACCGGTTCGTCACCAAGGTCGTCGACGCCGGGCACGGGACGATCGTCATCGTCGGCGGCGGCGATCCCACCCTCTCGGCGGTTCCCGCCGGCAAGCCGACGATCTACCCCGGCGCGGCGCGGATGACCGATCTCGTCTCCCAGGTCGAACAGTCCGGAGTGACGGTGCGTCGCATCGAGGTGGACGGCGCGCTGTTCCGCGGCCCGTCCATCTCGCCGCACTGGGATCCGCAGGACATGGGGACGAGCTACGGCTCGCCGATCACCGCGTTCATGGCCGACGGCGCCCGCCCGTATCCGAAGGCGCAGGCGCGCAGCGGCGTCCAGCCCGACATCGATGCGGCGGACGAGTTCGCCAAGCTGCTCGGCAAGCCGGACCTGTCCGTCGACTCCGGTCGAGCGCCGAAGCACGCCAAGGTGATCGCGCGCGTCGAGTCGGCCTCGCTCGGCCAGCTGATCACGCAGATGCTGCAGGAGTCCGACAACACGATCGCCGACGTGCTCGCGCGCCAGGTCGCCGTCGCTCAGCACGCGCCCGCGTCGTTCACCGGCGCATGTGCCGCGATCCGCAGCGTGCTTGCGCGGTTCGGGGTGCCCGTCGGCGCCGGCATGAAGGACGGCAGCGGGTTGTCGTCGGACGACCGGGTGAGCCCGGTTGCTCTCGTCGGCGTGCTGCGCCTGATCTCGGGTGCCACCGGCCCGCCCGCCGCCGCGCAGCTGCACTTCGTCGCCGGCGCGCTGCCGGTCGGCGGCTGGAGCGGCACTCTGTCGACGCGGTACGCGACCGGCGGACTGGCCAAGGACGCCGGCCGGGTACGGGCCAAGACGGGCACCCTGTCGACGGTGGCGTCGCTGGCCGGCTTCGTCCGAGACAAGTCGGGGCGGCTGCTGATCTTCTCCTTCGACTCCGATCAGACGGTGAACACCTTCGCCTCGGACGCCGCCATGGACGACGTGGTCGGAAAGCTCGCCGACTGCGGCTGCGCGTAGGGTTTTCGACGTGGGTGGCCTAATCGACTGGGACGTGGCGGCGCGGGCCGCGAAGCGGTTCAGCCCGTCGCCGCCCGGCGTCAGCCGCAACGAGGCCGACGACGCCGTCGGCGAGCTGTATCAAGCGACTTCGAGCGCCGCTGGACACGTCGCCGGGTTGACCAATCTCACCGAGCCGCAGGTCACCGCGGCCACCAGGGTGATCGACCGCCCGGCGTGGATCGACGCGAACACCAACGGCATGCGCACCCTGCTCACCCCGCTCGTCGACAAGCTGGCCGCCGACAATCCGGTCGGCCGCGTCGCCGAGGGTGTCGGCAGCCGGCTCACCGGAGTGCAGGTCGGACTGGTGCTGGGCTTCCTGTCCGGCAAGGTGCTGGGCCAATTCGAGTTCTTCGACCGTCCGGGCGGCCAGTTGCTGCTCGTCGCGCCGAACATCGTGGCGGTCGAACGGCAGTTGCAGGTCTCGCCGGCCGACTTCCGGCTCTGGGTGTGCCTGCACGAGGTCACCCACCGCGTGCAGTTCACCGCGGTGCCGTGGCTGCGCAAGCACATGCACGACGAGGTCAACGCACTCACCGAAGCGACCGAGACCGATCCGGCCGCGCTGCGACGTCGGCTCTCGGCCGGGATGAGCGAGATGGTGAAGGTCGTTCGCGGCCAGGGCGACGGCACCGGCCTGATGGCCGTGATCGCGACGCCCGAGCAGCGCGCCGTGCTCGACCGGATCACCGCGTTCATGTCGCTGGTCGAGGGGCATGCCGAGTACGTCATGAACGCCGTGTCGGCCGAGGTGATCCCGTCCCAGGAGGCGATCGAGAAGCGGTTCGCGCACCGGCGGCGGCGCGGCGGCAACGTGCTCGACCGGGTGTTGCGCCGGCTGCTCGGGCTGGACGGCAAGACCAGGCAGTACATCGACGGTTCCGCGTTCGTCCGCGCGGTCGTCGACCGGATCGGCGTCGACGGCTTCAACGCGATCTGGACGTCGCGCGAGACCCTGCCGACCCGTGCCGAGATCGCCGAGCCGCTGAGCTGGATCAAACGCGTCCACGCGTGAGTCGGTGATGGCGCTCGACCGGGCTGTCGCGCAAGTCCGCTCGGCCGTGCGTCCGCTGCTCACCGGATCGGTTCTCGTCGCCTGTTCCGGGGGACCGGATTCCCTCGCGCTGGCCGCAGCTGTTGCTTTTGAGGCGCCCCGCCGCGGGGTTGCGGCCGGGCTGGTGACCGTCGACCACGGGCTGCAACCGGACTCGGCCGCCCAAGCCCGCCGGGTGGCCGGGATCGGCTACGAGCTGGGCTTCGACCCGGTAGAGATCGTCCCCGTGAGCGTCGGCCGGGCCGGTGGGCGTGAGGCCGCCGCTCGGACGGCCCGCTACGCGGCATTGGACGCCGTGGCCGAGGCGCTGGACGCGGATGTACTGCTCGGCCACACCCTCGACGACCAGGCCGAGACCGTGCTGCTCGGGCTGGGCCGCGGCTCGGGGCCGCGGTCCGTGGCCGGGATGCGGGCGCGCACCGGGCGCTATGTGCGCCCGCTGCTCGGATTGCGGCGCGAAACGACGGTCGCTGCGTGCGCTGCGCTCGGCCTGCAGCCGTGGGACGACCCGCACAACGCCGACTCCTCGTTGCAGCGCACCCGGTTGCGGCACGAGGTACTGCCGCTGCTCGAGGACGTGCTGCAGGACGGCGTGGCCGAGGCGCTGGCGCGCACCGCGGCGCTGCTGCAGGACGACCTCGACGCGCTCGACACCCTCAGCTCGATGATCATGCACGAATCGCTGCCCTGGCCTGCAAATCTGCATGATCATCGGACGGGCGAGGTGGAAGTTGCGGGGCTGGAGCCGCTCCCGCGCGCGTTACGCACCCGGGTGCTGCGCGCGTGGGCACTGTCGGCCGGTGCCGCAGAGCTCACCGCGGGGCACATCGCGGCACTCGACGCCCTGGTCACCGACTGGCACGGACAGGGCCCGCTCGATCTGCCGGGTCTGCGCGTGTCCCGGGCGTCTGGGAGACTCGTTGCAGTGCCCCCGCCTGCCCTGGAGTGATGCGTGTCGCCGTTGGATGCCGACATCGACGAAGTACTCGTCACTGCCGACCAGATTCGCGATCGGACGATCGAGGTCGCCGCTGAGATCGACGCGGACTACGGCGACCGCGAGCCGCTGCTGGTCGGCGTGCTCAAGGGGGCGGTCATGTTCATGTCCGACCTCGCTCGGGCGCTGCAACGACCGTCCACGCTCGAGTTCATGGCAGTCAGCTCCTATGGCAGCGCGACCACCAGCTCCGGCGTGGTGCGCATCCTCAAGGACCTCGACCGCGACATCGCCGGAGAGCACGTCCTCATCGTCGAGGACATCATCGACTCCGGACTGACCCTGTCGTGGCTGCTGAAGAACCTGGCGGCCCGCCAGCCGGCGTCGATCGAGGTCGTCACGCTGCTGCGCAAACCGGATGCGGTGAAGGTGCACGTCCCGGTGAAATACGTCGGGTTCGACATCGCGAACGAGTTC
>DASXJN010000119.1:0-2517 GCA_036497365.1 Jatrophihabitantaceae bacterium
GCACGACCGATCGGACGTCGGCATCGGGCACGGTGTCGATGCGCTGCCATCCCGACATCGGCGGCAACCCGGTGCGCCATTCGGCATCGCGGGCCTCCGGTGCCGAGGCGCGGTCACCGTCCAGCCATGCGACCAGCTCGCCGGCGCGCATCGCGGTGTCGATCTGCGGCATCGGATCGGTCACCGTGACGGTGCGTGCGGCGAGCACGCCGAACGGCAATCGGACGAGCGCCGAGATCCGATCGTCCTCGCCCCGGATACGCGTGAGCGCCGACCGGTCGAGCGAGATCGCCCGGCGCAACATGGGGGCCAGTTCGACAAGGTGCTCGCGCCGCATCTGAACCACGCCTCTACCGCTGTGGGTTCCGCAAGCGTCGCTCGAGCCAACCGTCGCTGCGCAAGCGTCGCTCATTCATTCGTCCGCAAAGCCGGCTAGGATGCCGCGCTCCTCGTCGGTCAACCGGCGCGGCCGGTCGGTGGTGAAGTCGAACGTCACGCACGTCGTCGACGCGCGGGCAGTGAGCGTGCCGTGGTCGAAGATCTCGTAGCGCACGGTGAACCGGGCACCGCCCACCTTCTCGATCCATACCTCCACCCGCAGCGGCTGCGGGTGATAGACGATCGGGCGCACGTAGTCGATCTCGTGTCGCGAGATGACCGTGCCCGCATTGAAGCCTTCATTGCGATGGAAGAACATCGCCACCCGGGCCTGTTCGAGATAGGACAAGTACGCCGTGTTGTTCACGTGGCGGTAGGCGTCCATGTCCGACCAGCGCATGTGCACGTCGTGCACGAACCGGGTCATGCGCCCATCGTTGCAGGCACCGATCAGTCCCGTGCGGCGAACCGGTCGAGAGCCTCGCCGATCGCCTCGCCCATGCCGGGCCCGCTGGAATGGCCTGCTCCGCTGATGACCCGCAGCTCGGCGTCCGGCCACGCCGCAGCGATCCGCCACGCGGTGACCAGCGGTGCGGTGAGGTCGAGCTGGCCGTGCACCATGACGCCCGGGATACCGCGCAGCGCACCTGCATCGCGCAGCAGCCCGCCGTCGGGTAGGAATCCGAGCCGCGCGAAGTAGTGCGCGCACAGCCGCGCGAACGCGACGCCTTTGCGTGGATCGTCGAAGTGGGTCTGTGGCCGTCGTTCGGCGTCGAGCGCGACGACGGCGTCCTCCCACGCGCACCACTCGATCGCAGCCTGCTCGCGGGCGTCGAGATCGTCGCCTTGCAACAGCATGTTGTAGGCGGTCGCGAGTTCGGTGCCGCTCGCGGTCGGGCCGAGCCCGACGAAGCCTCGGTACCGGTCCCAGTCGGCCGGGAAGAACCCGCCGAGCCCGCCGTAGAGCCAGTCGATCTCGGCGCGCGTCGTGTTGGTGACCGCGACGTGCACGAGTTCGGTGACCCGGTGCGGGAACCGTTCGGCGTAAGCGAAGGCGAGGGTGCTGCCCCACGAGCCGCCCCACACCAGCCACTGCTCGACACCGAGCAGTTCGCGCAGCCTCTCGATGTCGCCGAGCAGGTGCTCGGTGGTGTTGGTCGACAGATCCGTGCCGGGTTCGGCGGCGTGCGGCAGGCTGCGCCCGCAGTTGCGCTGATCGAACAACAACACCCGGTACCGCTGCGGGTCGAACATCCGGCGGTGGTTCGCGGAGCAGCCGGCGCCGGGCCCGCCGTGCAGGAACACGGCAGGCTTACCGGCCGGGTTGCCGCAGACCTCCCAGTAGACGCGGTGGCCGTCGCCGACCTCGAGCAGCCCTGAGTCGTACGGCTCGATCGGCGGATACGCGGGCATCGGTCGCAGGTCAGTCGCGGGTCAGCTTGCGGTGCGTGACCGCGTGCGGACGGGCCGCCTCGACGCCGAGCCGCTCGATCTTGTTCTTCTCGTAGGACTCGAAGTTGCCCTCGAACCAGAACCAGTTCGCCGAGTTCTGGTCGTCGCCCTCCCAGGCCAGGATGTGCGTCGCGATGCGGTCGAGGAACCACCGGTCGTGACTGGTGATCACCGCGCACCCCGGGAAATTGAGCAGCGCGTTCTCGAGCGAGCCGAGCGTCTCGACATCCAGGTCGTTGGTCGGCTCGTCGAGCAGCAGCACGTTGCCGCCCTCCTTGAGGGTCAGGGCCAGGTTCAACCGGTTGCGCTCACCGCCGGAGAGCACGCCGGCCGGCTTCTGCTGGTCGGGGCCCTTGAACCCGAACGCCGAGACGTAGGCGCGCGAGGGCATCTCGACCTGGCCGACGTTGATGTAGTCCAGGCCGTCGGAGACGACCTGCCAGACGTTCTTGGTCGGGTCGATGCCGCCGCGATTCTGGTCGACGTAGCTGAGCTTGACCGTGTCGCCCACGCGCAGCTCGCCGGCATCCGGCTTCTCCTGGCCGACGATCATCTTGAACAGCGTCGTCTTGCCGACGCCGTTCGGACCGATGACGCCGACGATGCCACCGCGCGGCAGCGAGAACGACAGGTCCTTGATCAGCATCTCGTCGAAGCCCTTGTCGAGATGGCTGGCCTCGACCACGA
>DASXJN010000120.1:0-14521 GCA_036497365.1 Jatrophihabitantaceae bacterium
GAGGAAGCCGAGGAGGATCGCCGCACGCGAGAGTGCGGCGACCACCTGCTCGCCGGAGACGTGCCGGAACTTGTGCAGGCCGATCGTGATGCCGCGGTAGACGATGACGACGAGTCCCGGCGCGAGGAACAGCGTCGCCGCCCACATCAGGTGCTGTGTCGACGTGTTGTGATCGGACAGCACACCGGACAACGCGAAGATGATCGCCATCAGCACCAACGCGAACAGCACGGTCGCCCGCACCACGCGACGCGTCACCCGACCGTCGATGGAGTTGTCCTTGGCTACCCGGTAGATCATCGCCTCGGGCAGGCCCATCGTGCCGACCGAGAGCCCGAACATCAACGGCGCAGTCGCGGCTGCGACCACGCCCCGGCCGTCGACGCCGAGCGTCTGCGCGAGGATCGGTCCCGAGATGATGCCGACGAGCGGCGTGAGCGCGTTGCCCAGCACGACGAGACCGATCGAGCGCGCGATGCGCGATCCGGTCGTGACACGAGCGTCCGGCTGCTCGTCCGCCATCAGCGGCGTCGCCGCAACCACTCGCCCTTGCGAACCTGCGCAAGCACGGTGTCGTCCCGCACCGAGATCACCGACTGTTCGGGATCGGTGTAGAGCGCCTTTCTGATGTTCTCGAGTTGTGACAGCCGGGCCTGCCCGTACTCACGGGCATACGCGACCGACGCCGGCGAGTAGAGGATGAACTCGGCGAACTTGTAGCCCTTCTGCAAGTGCCCGATGTGCTGCAGGAACCGGTACGCGCTGCGGAACTTGCCGTGCAGGTACTGCTGTGCCGTCAGCACGTTCGGCAGCGGTGGGATCTCTTCGGCCGGTTGCAGATAGTTCAGGTTCGGCGGCACGACCGGCAGGTTCGTCGGCAGGTCGCCCGGCCCCATCTGCAGGACCGCGTACACCGTGTCCGGATGCTTGCGGGCGATCTCGGACACCCGGACGTAGGCCGCGGCGTCGGCCGGGCGCGCGACGTTGGACGCATCCAGCCCGGCGCTCGACACGAGGTAGAACGCCGTGAGCAGGCCCAGGACGACCGCCAACCCCAGGCTCACGAACCATCGGCCGTGCGCGAGCGCGCGATAGGCCGGCAGGCCGAGCACGACCAACCACGGCAGCGCGAACAGCGAGGCACGGAAGATGCCCTCGTTGCCGTACGGCGTGATCAGGATCAGCGAGAACGCGAACACCGCGGCCGACCCGAGTCCGAGCGTCACCCGGTTGCGGACGTACCGGGCGCTGCCGAGGATCGCCAGCACACCGACGAGCAGCAGGGTCGCCAGCAGCGTCAGCGACGACTGCGCGACGATCGGCAACCGCTCGATGCCGGGCGCCGAGAGTGTCTGCGGCGTCGAGAAGTTCGAGGCGTTGCCGAGCTGATCCGGATTGAGGAAGTCGGCGATGATGTCGAAGTGGATCAGCGCCCACACCACGATCGGCGCGGTCACGGCGACAGCGAGCACCACGCCGCGCTTGAACGGACGTAGCGCGCCCCACAGCACGAGCACGCCGATCGCGCCGGCGACGGCGAACGGGGTGAACTGATGACTGACGCCGATGACCACGCCGAAGATCAGCGCGTACCAGACCTGCCACCAGCGGATCTCGAAGCCGGGATGTCGGCGCGCCGGCACGACGGCGGGCGGCGCCATCGCGTCGACCGTCCTCGGTTTCGACACCACGACCGCGAACAGGCACAGGGCCATGACGTAGCCCATCGACTGCGGCGAGAAGTAGTCCTGCTGCAGCACGTTCGCGATGGTGGCCACCGTGCCGACCACATACCCGGTCAGCCGGTCGTAGCCGAGGATGCGAACCAGCGCGACGACGACGGCGAACGTGGCCAGCGCCATGAGCAGCGGCCAGTAGGTCTCCAGACGCACCCGGTCGCCACTGTCACCCGAGCCGTCGAGCGCGGCGGCGACGCCGCTGAAGAAGCCGTTCCAGTCGGCGTAGATGCCGGCGATGCCGGTCACCTCTCGGTGCTGGATCAGGTACTGGATGATGTCGATGTGCTTCTGCGCCGACGGCGATCGCGGCACCGAGTAGACGAGGATCGGCACCGCGAAGACGGCGATCACCAGTTGCAGACCGGCGAACAGGACGCCGCCGGCCTGCTTGCGCCAGGCGTAGAACGTCAACGCCGCGATGATCAGCGCGAGCGCCAGGTACCACGCCGTGCCGATCCGACCGAGGTAGCCGCCGATCGGCACGTTCCAGCCGATCCGGGTGTGCCGCGCCTTGTACATCGCGTAGCCGAACGCAACCAGGCAGATCACGCCGACGATCTCGGACCAGCCCGCACGCCCGCCGGGGTCGACCGCGCGTAGCGCGCGGCGCAACGTGGCCTGCGCGGTGCCGGCCCGCCAGGCCGGGACGAGGATGCGCAGGTGCAGCAACACGCTCACCGTGAGCATGAGGACGAACAGCAGGGCCGGATGCCAGAACTCGGACTCGATCATCGCGAGCCCGCCGAGCACCCACGCCGAGAAGCCGATCCCGACTGCGCCGGCCGCGCCGAGCTCGACACCGTCCTTGTGCCCGAACACCGCGGCCGACGAGCCGACGCCGTAGATGAGGGCTGCGAAGCCGAGGGGCAAGGCGATCCCGGCCGGCGCGAACAGTGCGGCCAGGCCGTACGCGGCGAACGACGCCAGCGCGAGCAGTGAGCCGGCCACGCGCCGCGAGTTGAACTCGAGGCGGTGCGGCGGTGTCGGCGGGGTGTCGTGCGACCGTTTCAACGTGAGCATGGAACGTGAGAGTGCGAGCATCACGTCACCGACCGCAGCCGAGCGGCGCGTGCCCGGGACCGCACGTAGTAGTACGGGCTGAGCACCATGCCGAGCAGTTCCAGCAGCAGCAGGCCGCGCGGGGTCGCCGCCGCCTCGCTCTTCTCGCGAGTGGTTTCCGATCGCACGGTGCGGACGAGCTGGGCGAACCCGACGCCCACCCGGCGCAGCACGAGCCGGCGCGTGTCGCGCCGGGACAAGTGGGCGCACACGAAAGCGCCGAGGCCGACACCCCAGGCGAACATCTGGCGGCGCAGTTCGGCAGCTGTCGCCCGGTGGTGGTGCCAGACGATCGCGCGCGGTGTGTAGCTGATGGCGTGACCGCGCAGCAGCACGCGGACGAAGGCGTCGAGATCCTCTCCCCCGCCGGTCGGCGTACCTGCCCCGAGCGCGACGTCGAAGCCGCCGATGTCGTCGAGCACCTTGCGCCGGAACGAGAAGTTCGCACCCGTCCCGATCTTGCCGGGGGTGTACGGGAACAGCGGGCCCAGGTCGTGTGCGGCCAGGCTGCGCGTGCGCGGCGTGAACTCGGACGACCAGTTCTGCGCACGATCGTCGAAGTACTGTTCGAGTGCGGTCGGGATGTCGGCGGTGCACACGATGCCGGTGACACAGCCGACGCTCTCGTCGGCCACGAACGCCCGGGCGAGCTCGCGCAGCCAGTTCGGGTCGACGGCGACGTCGTCGTCGGTGTAGACCGCCAACTCGCCGTGCATCTGGGCCAAACCACGATTGCGCGCCCACGACAGGCCCGGCCGCGGCTCGATCACGTACCGCGCACGCGGATGCTGCGCCACCACGGCGCGGGTGCGGTCGTCGGTCGGCGCGTTGTCGACCACGACGATCTCGAAGTCGGGGTAGTCGAGTGCGTCGAGCCGATCGAGGCAGCGCGCTATGTCGTCCGGCCGGTTGCGGGTGCAGACGATGACCGATGCGAACGGCAGGATCTGTTGCGCAGCGTCGCTGCTTGCCGCGTGCCGCAACACGTCCTCACCGAGTTGTACGGCCGCGTTGCGCTCGATCTCGTCCGCGGTCACCTCGCCGGGCGGCAGGGCGAATCCGACGTAACCGAGTGGATCACCGTGCGCCACGACGAGCGCTCGCACCTGCGCATGCTCGGGCGTGCGCGCCACGACGGCATCGATGCGCCGCTCGGGCAGCGTGTACTGCACGCACCACGTCCCCGTCACGTAACGGTCCAGGCGAAGTCGCGCAGTTCGATGCCCTGCTCGGCCCAGTACGTCACATTCGGAACGTCGGGCGCAGGGTGCATCAGCCCGAGCAGCGAGTCGGCACGGAACCCGGTACGCACGCCCACAGCTTCCGCGCCGCGCAGCCCGGCGTACAGCGCCTTGGCCGGTAGGCCGACCGCGCGGAACGGACGGCCGGTGCCGGCGCGGTCGTGCAGCGTGCGCAGGATCTCGCGGAACGGAACCGGTCGCGGATTGGCCACGCCGAACACGCGGTGCTCGATCGGCAGCCGGCTCGCGACGGAGATGACGCAGCGCGCCATGTCGTCGGCGTGCACGGTGAACTGGTGCGAGTCGGGACGCAGCACCGGGACGAGCGGCAGGCCGGCGACTCGCGACAGCGAGCCGATCATGCCGCGGTCGTCGCCGCCGTGGACGAGCCCGAGGCGCAGCGCGGTGCCGCCGCGCGCAGTCACGAGTCGCTCGCAGGCGAGCTTGGTACGGCCGTAGATCTGGGACGTGCCGTCGTAGGCGGACATCGACGAGATGAGCACGACGTTCGGTACGTCGGCTGCGGCGGCGAGCAGCTTCGCGGTGCCACCGATGTTGACCCGCTCGACGGCGCTCGCATTGCGCGCGCGCAGGTCGTAGGCACAGTGCACGACCGCGTCCAGATCGGCCGGCAGCGGCCTGCCCGGTCCGTCCTCGAGGCTGTAGGGGACGTAGTCCTTGCGCGCGTCGCGCGCGCCCGACCGTTGCAGCGGCAGTACCCGCCAGCCGGCCTCGGCGAAGGCGGTGGTGAGGACGCTGCCGATGTAGCCGTTTGCTCCGGTGATCGCGACCGAGCGCTGGTCAGCCATGGCCGGCCTCCGTGGCGATGCGATGCGCCTTGGCCATCACCGTGAAGGTGAACGTGGTCGACGGGATCGAGGGGAGCACCGAGCCGTCCAGCAGGTGCACGTCCGGCCAGTCCCCGACGCGACCGAGCAGATCCGAGCCGCTGCCGTGCGCGAACGTGCCGCCGAAGTGGTAGCTCTTGCCCGGCCCGGACCGGCGCACCATGGGCAGCACCGGGTGCAGGTCGAGCTTCGGACCGAGCTTTGCGAGCCGGCGCAGTACCGCACGCAGCATCGGCGGCCGCTCGTCCGAGACCCTCCGGATCGCAACGTCCGGCAGCCCCGCCTCGCGCGGCGGGCCGACCTCGAGCCGCAACTCGGGAGACTCCCATGAGGGCAGGTAACCAAGGCCGGCTGTGACGCGTCCCAGCACCGCGCGGTGCAGCGCACGGGGCAACATCCGCGGCAGCGCGTCGGCGAAGGCCGGGTTGTACGGATACAGGTGAATCTGCGAGGTCGTGTACGCCTCGTCGTCGAACTCGAGCAGCAGGTTGACCTGGTTGAGTGTGAAGGCGTCCTCGGCGCGCGGGTCACCCGTGTTGCGGCGCGACACGAACGGGACGAGGAACTGCATGGACTCGTTGAGGTCGAGCCGCTGCGGTCGGCGCGTCAACGAGTTGAGCACGATGCGCGTCGTGCCGAGGCCGCCGGCTGCGAGGAACACGCGGTCGGCGTCGACGGTCACCTGCCGGCCGGTGCCGAGGTCGGTGCCGTGCACGGACGGGCTTCCGTCCGGCGGCTGCTCGACGGACGTGACGAGGATGCGGTCGAGGTATTTGACCCGGCCGGAGCGCACGAACCGGTCGATGGTGTGGCGCGCGGAGTAGATCAGCTCGTAGGGGCAGCCAGTCATGCACAGCCCGCACCGCACGCAGTCGGCGGCCGCGAACGCGAGCCGAGCCTTGCCGACGATCGTGCCCGCCGCGTTGATCGCCGCGCGATGGCGGGCGTAGCGAGCGAGCACGGCCCGGCTCCGCGCGGCCACGGGCGGCAGCGGCGCCCGCGGTTCGAGCAATGGAATGGCCCGGGCGTAGTCGTCGTCCTCGCCGGCGAGCGGCACCTCGCCGAGCACGGCGCGGTAGTGCGGCTCGATCTCGCTCCACCCGAACGGCCAGCGCGTGAAGGTCGCAGGCGAGAACGGCATCAGCTGGGCGCCCCACACATTGGAGAAGCCGCCGAGTGCACCGGACACCGGCGCGGTGTTGCCGCCGGATGGCACCGCGAGTCCGCGCTGCTGGCCACGGTCTGCGAACGGATAGTCCGAGCCGAAGGTGCGCTTCTCGGGCAGCGCCGCGTCGGCGAGCTTGGCCGGCTGCGCGCTGATCAGCTCGCGATCGCCGGTGTCCCAGCGTTCCGGCGGCTCGCCGGCCAGCCGGGCGACGGCCGCCGCGGCCGGCTCGTCCAGTCGTTCGCCGATGTCGACGACGGTGATCTGGTGCGCGATGTCGGACTCGAGGGCGAGGACGGCGGCGGCGGCGGCCGGGCCGGACCCGACGATGACGCTATGCACCGGACAGTCCGGTCGTGGCGATCGGCTTGCGGCGGCCGAGGGCCAGTTCGATCCGCCCGACGACGTGTCCGGTGGCCCCCAGCACGAGGCCGGCCGCGGCAACGCTCGCCTGCGCGAGTCGTTTCGGACGGCCGGTGAGCGCCACCAGCAGCGCGGGGACGAGCGCGGCCAGAATGCGGAGGCCGAACCGGACCTCGGCGCCGATGTTGCCCGCGTCGCCCATGTCGGCGAACGCGCCGACCTTGCTGCGGTTGACGAAGTAGCAGCGTCGCCAGAAGTAGCGCCAGGTGAGCCGCTGCGGCGCGACATAGTGCCGCACCTCGGCACGTGGTTCGTAGAGAACGGCCGCCGGTCCGTGGGTGTGCGCGATCCGGTGCGAGAGGTCCATGTCGTCGTGGTCGTCGGCGTGGAAGCCGCCTTCGGCGAGGATCGCCTCGCGGCGCACGCTCATGCTGGCGCCGATCAGGTGCCGTACCGGTGCGAGCTGATCCGGCAGGGCGCTGTAGTGGCAGCCGAAGACCCAGTCGAAGGCCGGCGGGAACCAGTCCGGACGGGGTGCGCCGTAGTCCGGGCGAGGCGCGCCGCCGACCGCGACCGCGTACGGATTGCCCGCGTAGACGACCAGCAGCCGCTCCAGCCAGTCAGGTTCGGCCGCGGCGTCGTCGTCCAGGAAGGCGACGACGTCGGCCTTGCATTGGAGCAACGCGGTGTTACGGGCCGAGCCCAGCCGACCGGCGAAGGCATTGGGCACGACGACGATCGAGGTGACGTCGGCCCAGGCGGTCCGGCACCGCTCGTAGAGCGCGTCGTTGTGGTCGACGCAGATGATCACCTGCTGCGGCGTGACGCTCTGCTCGAGCGCCGAGCGCACGGCCCGTTCGAGCAGTTCCCACCGATCGTCGGTGTAGGTGCAGATGACCACGTCCGCGCTCGTCATCGCCCGCGCCGATTGGTGATCCAGCGGGCCAGCTTCATCGAGCCCGAGACGTTCGCGGCCAGGAACCGCCGGTCGGGGAAGGCGACTCCGGCGGCATACAGCATGCCGTTGGGAACGATCGGCAGCCGTGCCAAGTGCCCCTTGATCGGACGGTGGTCGATCGCGCCCTGCACGAGGGCGACCACCCGCCGCGGATGCGGGATCGGCGTGGCCAGCCACTTCTCGGGCACCGGGAAGGGACGGACGTCGGCAGGCAGCCCGGCGACGACGGCTCCCACCCAGCCCAGCAGTCCGGCCGCGGCGGCGCGACGTGCCGTCTCATCGATGTCGATGACCCGGCCCAGCTCGACGATGTCGCGCCAGACGAGCAGGCTCTGCCCGGGCTCGCTCCGATCGCTGACGATGTGCAAGCAGGACACCAGGAAGTTGTCGATGGCGTCGAGGACGGGCAGTTCGACGCCGTCGTAACAGCCGGCGTCGGCCCGGTCGATCAGCCGCCCGACGCCCAGATCCTGACCCCACAGCCACGGCGGCACGCGGTGGTGCAGGTCGACGCGGCCCAGGTCCCCGAGCTCGAGATTGACCGCTTCGCGGCACAGCCGCTCGAAGTAGCGCCGCTGCTCGCGCCGCTGCTCGTTCGGATGCCAGCCGTCCGCCTCGAGCAGCGCACGGGCCCGCGGGAAGTCGCGCTCAGCGACCAGGAAGTCGACGTCGCCGAAGGGCCGCAGCGTGGGATCGGGATAGTGCGCGGCGATGCCCGGGCCCTTGGTGATGACGAACCGGATGCCGTTCTCACGGCACATCGCGGCCACCGCGCCGGCCGCCTGCACGATCGCCTGGACCCGCAATTGGCCGACCGCCTGCGCGGTGGAGAGGAAGCGCCGGACCGCGTCCGGGACCTCGGTGTCGTGCGTGTGCAGGTAGTCGAGCAGGAGCGGGCCGAGTCGCGAGCCGATCATCTCATCGAGCTCGTCCTCGGCCAGCGTGCCCAGTTCGGGTGGCTGCCGGTACGGGCTGAACAGCACGGTCGCGGTCCACGCACCCATCCGCGGCAGCAAGGAAGCCAGGGCGGCGCGCGCGCGCAATTGCGCGTTGCTCATTGCTGCCCTCCCGTCGCGGCTGCCGCTACCGTCCAACGGTAGGTGATACCCGCGTGAACTCGCGCCTCTACCCGACTTCTGACTCGGACCCCGATCAGCGCGCCGCGGTCAGCCGCTGGATCTCGACGTGCGACTCGGACGCCGCGGGCTCCGCGCCGTCCAGCCAGGCGTGCGCCGGGTCGGAGCCGATCCCGCCCCGCGGGATGCCGATCACGATGTCCGGCGCCGCGCCACGACGGGCCAGCCAGGCCTGGGCGACCACGGCGCGCTCGAGGCAGTTGGGCGACAGTCGGGTCAGGTAGCCCCACACGCCACGGTCGGCAGCGGTGCCGAGCCGCGGCGCCCACGGCCGTCCGATCGTGGTGCCGACCCGACGGAGCCGGCGGCGTACCAGGTGCGTCGTGACCGCCGCCCACAGGGCCGCAGCGAGGACGTCCGGCCGAGCCCGCCACATGCAGCGAAACTAATCCACCAACTGATCGGCAACCACCGGAGCGACCGCAGCCGGCACGGCAACGGTCAGCCCGCGCAAGGCGGCCGGACGACGGCGCATGAGCTGCCGCGCGCGACGCCGCTCGGTGCCGATCGTCTTCAGCACGCGCAGCCCGTCGGAGATGGCATTGAGGTTGCTCAGTCCGTAGATGCGCGGCTTCTCATAGCTCGGGACCTCGGTGATGGTGAGGCCCGCCGCCGCGACCCGGCAGTTGAGCACCGTCTCGATCTCGAAGCCGTCTCCCCAGACCATGCTCGGCGGTTCGTACGGCTCGACCTCGGTCGCCGGCAGGTCGAGGTGGTCGAGCACGTCGTGCCAGAACGCGTTGAAGCCGTAGCAGAGATCGGTGAACCGCGTGCCCATCATCGAGTTGGCCAGGATGTTGAGCCCGAAGTTGCCCAGCTTGCGGAACCGGGTGATGTCGGCGCTGCCGCCGCCGGTGCAGAACCGGCTGCCCTTGGCGAAGTCGGCTCCAGCGGTCAGCACGTCGATGAAGCGCGGGATCTCGAGCGGGTCGGCCGAGCCGTCCGCGTCGAACATCACGAGGATGTCGCCCGAGGCCTGCTCGAATCCGCACGCAAGCGCGTTGCCCTTGCCCTTGCGGGTCTGGGTGATGATCTTGATGTCGGGCATGAGCCGCTGCGCGACCTCGACGGTGTCGTCGGTCGACTCGCCGTCGACGAGCAGCACCTCGTCCACCGGCGGGAGTTCGGGCAGGATCACCTCGAGGTTCCGGGCCTCGTTCAAGGCCGGGATGACCACCGAGACCCGCGGGTGCTCGGGACGATTACGCACGGACGGCATAGCTGCAGTCACGACCATTTCCCCCACTGGTGACTACGCGCGCCCCCGACCGCGTTCGTCTCCGGTTCAGTTCCGATGCAAAGCTCGAAGCGCTACCCGGAGGTAATTCCTCTCGTTCTGCACAATGTGTCTTTCCGAAACCATATCCAAATTGCACATCACCTCAAACGCAGCGCGGCATGCGACACACTTCTCTGATGTTTGTAATCTCCGCGTTAGTTGTTGGGTAAAATTGACGCTAAAGCCTGCACTTCGTGCAATTACCGAGTAACGCTAGAGTTCTCATCCGGCCCGACCTGCCGACGTCGGCGGGCGCGCCGAGAGTGTCAACCGACCGCGCCACAGGAGGTCCTGATGCCGGAGGATGCAGTGCCGGCCCAGCTCGCCCTGCGCCCCGACGACCTCAAGTGGACAGCCACCGACGAGGGCGTCACCGTGCTCGATCTGCGCACCGCGCGGTACCTGCAGCTCAACCGTTCCGGCGCGCTGCTCTGGGAGCGGCTCAGTGTCGGCGCGAGCGTGGACGAACTCGGCGAGGCCTTGGTGCAGCGTTTCGGCATCGACCTCGACCGTGCACGCCACGACGTGAACGAGTTCGTCTCGGCACTGCGCGAACGCGGCTTCCTCTCCGCGGAGTAGCGGGCGATTCGCGACGACTAGTGCGTCGCAGCGGCGACTTGCTGCAACAGCTGGTGCATCGCGGCGTCCAGCGCGTCCCAACGTTGCGGGCGCTTCAACAACAACATCGGCTTGCCGAGGATGGGCAACCACGCGGCCGTGCTCGGTTCGGCGCGCTCGATGCCGCGCGCGGCAACAAGGCGTTTCAGGCGCTCCGGCGCCGGGATTTGCTCGACTGTGACAGCAGATTCGTCCCACTCGAGGCAGACCCACCCGCCGAAGGGCAGCTCGGCCGCAATGTCGGGCAGGTCGACACGCCAGCGCACGCGCGTCCCGACGACACCTAGGTCGCGGCCCAGGCCGAAATGCTCGGCCGCCGATTCGCGCAGATCGAGGATGCGCGGTCCGGCCAAGGCGGTGTCGCCGTCCAGCACGAGCAGGTCGTCGGCGAACACGGGTATGTCGTGGGCGGCCAACCACGCCAGCGTGGAACTCTTGCCGCGCTCGCGGTCCCCGAGGACGGCCCACACGCAACCGCTGTGCACGAAGCTGCCAGCGTGAAACGTGCGCCGGCCGAGCCACGCGCCGGCAACCAGCGCGGTGATCGCCAGATGCGGGTGCAGCAGCGCCTCAGCGCTCGGTTCGGCGGCCAGGACGAGCTCTGTCGTGGCGCTCGCCCGGTCGATCCGGGCGATGCCGCCGCCGTGCAGCAGGGCGGTTGCACGCTGGTCGTCCAGATAATCGCGGTGGTCGTCGTTGGCAGGATTGCGGTCGGCTGCACCGGCTTCAGCGGGATTGTCGTCGCGAAATTCTGTGCGCCAGATCACATGCCACGGCGGCCACGACTCCGGTGCGACGACGAGGCGATTCTCGGCTTCATATGAAGTGAGCGTTAAGCCGTACCCACCGCGGGGTTGACACGTTAATGCAATAGACAAAATTTACACGCTTCCGCTTTTTCAAACGTCCGAAGTGTGCTTATGGTGAAACCGCACGATCACGGCCCGCGTGGTTGGGAACGACAGGAGAGGAGGGTTCCGTGGAGACATACGATGCGCCCGCCATCGAAGATCTCGGCTCGGTTGCAGAGCTTACGCAGGGTCACTCCCAGGAGCATGACCATCACCACCCCGGTTGGAAGTGCAGCTGACGTCCCGACGGGACCGAGCAGCTCAGACCAACCGGCATCGGGGGCAGTAGCAGACGATCGCGTCGCTACCGCCCCCGACGTCTGTCCGGACGAGAATGGGCCGACGGAGCACGGGCGAGGGGATCTGGCGGTGTCGGCAGACGGCGAGCGGTCGCTCTACGACGAGCTGGAAAAACCCACCGTCGATCGCCGCATCCGGCAACTGCCCCGCCTGCTCCGCGACGCGGTAGGCATCGTCCGCCGCGCCGGTGGCACCACCTTCAAGGTGGCCCTGGCGCTCCAGCTGCTCGCCAGCGCATCGGTGCTCGTCCAACTGCTGGTCGTGCGCTCTCTGCTCACCAGGCTGATCGCCGAACGCCAGCACGTGCAGGTGGGCGACATCGTCGGGCCGCTCGTCGTCCTGGTGATCTGTCTCGGCGTCACCGCCGCAGCCAGCGTGGCTCGCACCGCCCAGCAGGAGCTGCTCGCCGACCTCGTCAGCCGCGAGACCCTGTATCGGGTGCTGCAGCGCGCCGGACGGGTCGAGCTGCTCGAGTTCGAAACCTCGCGACTGCACGACCGGTTGCAGCGCGCGATCTTCAACGGCACCTTCCGGCCGCTGCAGATGACCAGCGGGCTGCTCGCCGTCCTTGCCGGCGCGGGCGGATCGATCGGCATCGGCATCGCGTTGCTCGCCATCTCGCCGATCTTCTTCGTGCTCGCGATCGCATCCGCCGTGCCGGTCTGGCTGCTCGGCGTCGTCTCGAGCCGGGTCATGTACCGCTTCGCCTACGAACAGACCCGCCGCGACCGCGACCGCCTCTACCTGCAGGACCTGCAGAGCGAGCGGCGCGAGGCGAAGGAGCTGCGTGCCTACGACCTGAACGAACACCTGCTCGGGCTCTGGCGGGCCAACTACGACCGGCGGATCGCCGATCTGCGCGGGGTCGTGCGGCGCCGGGTGCGCAGCGGCGCGCTCGCGTCGTTCCTGTCCGCGGCGCTGCTCGCGGTGGCGATCGCCGCGCTGGTCGAGCTCGTGCGCACCGGGCACCTGTCGCTGGGCGCCGCCGGTGCCGCGCTCGGCGGGTTGGTCGTGCTCGGTGCGCAACTTCAAACGCTCGGCGCCGGGATCGGGGCGGTGTACGAGAGCGCGCTGTTCGTCCAGGACTACACGCAGTTCGTCGACGCGCCGCCGGATCCTGGCGAGTACGCGGGATTCACCGGCACACAGCCGGCTGCGCCGTTCGCCGCGGTCTCCGGCCGCGACATCGGGTTCACCTATCCGTCCGGCAACCGCGCGGCGCTGACCGGTGTCGACATCGACGTCGCTGCCGGCGAGATCGTCGCGCTCGTCGGCGAGAACGGGTCGGGCAAGTCGACGCTCACCAAGGTGCTGGCCGGGCTGTATCCCGCCGGGGCCGGGACGGTGTGCTGGAACGGCGCCGATGTGGGCACCCTGGCGATCGAGTCGGTGCGCGACCAGGTCGCCGTGCTGTTCCAGGACTTCGTCCGGTTCGAGCTCACGCTCGCCGACAACGTCGGCTTCGGCCGGTGGCGACGCGCCGCGGACGAGGCCGCGCTGCAGCACGCCGCCGATATGGCCGGTGCAGGAGCGGTGGTCGCCGGCCTGCCGGACGGCTGGGCCAGCCGGATGGGGCCTGAGTACGCGGGCGGTCGCGAGCTGTCCGGCGGGCAGTGGCAGCGGCTGGCCATCGCCCGGGCGCTGTTCCGGGACGCGCCGCTGGTCATCCTCGACGAGCCGACCGCGGCGCTGGATCCGCGCGCCGAGGCCGCGTTGTTCCGCGACGTCCGCACGCTGTTTGCCGGCCGCTCGGTGGTGCTCGTGTCGCACCGGTTCGGCTCGGTGCGCACCGCCGATCGCATCTACGTGCTGCACGAGGGCGCGGTCGTCGAGGTCGGCAACCACGACGAACTCGTCGCGGCCAACGGCCGCTACGCCGAGATGTACCGGCTGCAGCGCGCCACCCTCCTCGGCGACTAACCACCCCACCCCCCTCACTTGATTTGGTATCGAATCACCATTTCGATCATGGAAATTCGGTCGGTCGATACCAAATCAAGATGATGGGTGGGGGCAGCCGGGGTGGGGCGAGCCCGGGTGAGAGGGCAGCCGGGGTGGGGGCGAGCCCGGGTGAGAGGGCAGCCCGGGGTGACGGACGAGCCGGGGCGACACGCCGGTCTGGGCGTGTCTGGCCGAATATGCGGCTGACGCTAGATAGGCCGATACGCTCCTAGCGTGGACCCGGTACGCAATCCGTACGCCCCCGGCGCTGGCCAACGGCCGCCCGAACTGGCCGGCCGCGACAGCGAGCTGCACGGCTTCGACGTGGTGCTCGAGCGGGTTGCCCGGTCGCGGCCGGAGCGTTCGATCGTGCTCATCGGGCTGCGCGGAGTCGGCAAGACGGTGCTGCTCAACGCGATGCGCAGCGCCGCGGTCCGCCGCGGCTGGGGCACCGGCAAACTCGAAGCCCGCCCGGGTCAGCCGCTGCGCCGCCCGCTCGCCGCGGCGCTGCATCTCGCGGTGCGCGAACTGGCCCATCCGCACGACCAGGCGGTCACCCAGGTGCTGGGTGTGGTGAAGGCCTTCGCGCAGCGTGAGGAACGCTCGTCCCGCCCGGCGAAGGTGCGCGACCGCTGGCAGGCCGGCATCGACGTCCCGGCCGCGATCGGACGGGCCGACTCGGGCGACACCGAGATCGACCTGGTCGAGCTGTTCACCGACGTCGCCGGGCTGGCGGCCGACACCGGCCACGGCATCGCGGTGTTCATCGACGAGATGCAGGACCTCGGGCCGGACGACGTGTCGGCACTGTGCGCTGCCTGCCACGAGTTGTCCCAGCAGGGCCTGCCGCTGGTGGTCGTCGGCGCCGGCCTGCCGCACGTACCCGCGGTGTTGTCGGCCGCGAAGTCGTACTCGGAGCGGTTGTTCCGCTACGCGCGCATCGACCGGCTCGAGCGGGCCGCCGCCGACATCGCGCTGCAGGTGCCCGCCCGGGACGAGGGCGCCGAGTTCGCGCCCGACGGG
>DASXJN010000121.1:0-1568 GCA_036497365.1 Jatrophihabitantaceae bacterium
CGGCAAGAAGGAAATGGAGCAGGCGACTCCCCCGATGCCCACCCAAGCCGTCAGTGGGGTGCAGCAGGACGCTCGCACCCTCAAGCCGAGGAGTCACCGGTGAGCCACATCAGTCCAGACCCGAATTCTGAGTCGCCGGCCGACGCGGTTCGCGCCGACATCGAGGCGACGCGGGCGGAACTGGCCGAAACAGTCGATGCGCTGCACGACAAACTCGACGTGAAAGCGCAGGCCGGCGAGAAGGTGGCCGAGGCCAAGCAGAAGCTGTCCGACGGCGCTGCTCGTGCCAAGGCGGCCGCCCCGCAGCCTGTGCAGCACGCTCTCGATCGCGTCAGCGAGAAGGCCGGGCCCGTCGGACGGCAGATCTCACAGCAGGCAGCACCGCACCGCAAGAAGATCATCGCCGGTGCCGTTGCGGTCGCGGTCGCGCTCCTCGTCCTGCGCAAGCGGCGCAGCGCAGAGTCATGACCCTCCTCTACAAGCCGTTCGGGCTGCTGATCAGCGTGCTCGGCGGCGTGCTGGCCGGAGCGCTCTTCAAGCGGGTGTGGCGCGCCATTGCCGGCGAGGAGGACACCCCGAACGCGACGGACAAGGAGCGTGGTTGGGGCGAGATCATCTCGGCGGCGGCGCTGCAGGGTGCGCTGTTCGGGACGGTCAAGGCAGCAGTCGACCGCGCTGGCGCCACCGGATTCGCGCGCGCGACCGGGTCGTGGCCCGGTGACGAGCACGGCGGACGAAAGGAGACCTGACGTCATGGCTTCGACCGCATCGCAGAACGCGTCCCCAGGAACCCCCACCGATATGCCCCGTTCGTCGTGGGTGAACGTGCTCAAGCGTGCCGTCAAGCAAGTGCAGCCCGACGAGCTCCCCGACCGCGCCGCGGCGCTCACCTACTACGGCGTGCAGTCGATCTTCCCGGGCATTCTGGTGCTGGTCTCGATCCTCGGCATGCTCAGCCACTCCGCGACACAAAGCCTGGTCAGCAACCTCGGGCAGATCACGCCCGGCACGGTCAATTCGTTCCTGAAGACCGTCATCGACAACGCACAGCACCAGAAGACTGCCGCGGGCATCGTCGGCATCGTCGGCATCCTGCTCGCGCTGTGGTCCGCGTCGGGATACGTCGCAGCGTTCATGCGCGCGGCCAACCGCATCTACGCCATGCCGGAGGGCCGTCCGGTCTACCGGACGATCCCGGTGCGGGTCGGCGTCACTGTGTTCACAGTGGTGTGCTTGGTTGCCGGGCTGGTGATCGTTGTCGCCACAGGCACGGTCGCGGACAAGGTGGGCTCGGCGCTCGGCGTCGGCGGCACCGCGGTCACAATTTGGGAGATCGTCAAGTGGCCCGTCCTGCTGCTGATCTTCGCGCTCATGCTCGCCGTGCTGTATGCGGCGGCGCCGAACGTGCGGCACGGCGGGTTCCGGTGGATCAGTCCGGGTGCCGTGCTCGCGGTCGTGATCTGGCTGATCGCATCTGGTCTGTTCGCCGTCTACGTCGCGAACTTCTCCTCGTACAACAAGACGTACGGCTCGCTCGCAGCCGTCATCGTCTTCCTGATCTGGCTCTG
>DASXJN010000122.1:0-3713 GCA_036497365.1 Jatrophihabitantaceae bacterium
CGTCCTGGGTATCGACATCCAGTCCGGCGGCCTCGCCAGTACGGGTGTCGCGGTGATCGGCATCGGCGCCGTGGGTGTCGTACTTCTCGTCGGTGGCGGGCTGATGCTGCTCGCCGGCCGCCGCCGCAAGACCGCGACGGCTGCCTAAGTTGCTCTCAGCGATCGGGACGGCTGCGGCCGTCCCGATCGCTGCTTAAGCCAGCCGAGCTCCGGTGAGCGAACCCGAGCAATTCGACGATGCGGCGCCGGCGCTCGGCGCCGAGGCCGGTTCAGAGCCTGACTCAGACGCAACGGCGCAGCGGCAGGTCGTGCGCGTGCGCCATCGCCGACGGGTCCGTGGCAGGCGCCGAGGCTGGTTGCTGCTGGGCGCAGTCGTCGTGCTCTGCCTGCTCGCCGCGGCCGGCTGGCTGATCTACACCGGGTTGCGCGCGCGCTCCGAGCTGGCGGCGGTCCGCTCCGAACTCCACTCGTTGCGCGCCGAGATCTCCGCCGGCGACCTGGCTGCTGCTCAGCAGACCGCTCGCGCAGTGCAGGCCCATGCCGACCGCGCGCACGATCTGACGACCGGGCCGGCGTGGGCGCTCTCGGCGCACGTCCCGTTGCTCGGCGAACCGGTCGACACCGCACGCACGATCAGCGCGGCGGTCGCGGCGGTGTGCGACCGCGCGCTGCCACCGCTGGTGGATGCGTCGTCCTCGCTGCGCGGGTCGTCGCTGCGGCGTCCGGACGGCAGCTTCGACCTCGCCCGCGTGGAGCGGCTCTCCGGCGCCCTGAACACCGCGGCGGCTGTGCTGCAGGGTGCCGAGGGCCGGGTGAGCGACTCGTCCGGCAACACCTGGTTCGGTGCGGTCAATACCGCACGCGCCGACCTGCTGAGTCAGCTCTCCTCGCTGTCCGGTGAGCTGCACACCGCCGACATCGCCGCGCGGACGGTCCCACCGCTGCTCGGCGCCGACGGGCCGAAGAACTATTTCGTCAGTTTCCAGAACGAGGCCGAACTGCGCGGGCTCGGCGGCCTGCCAGGCGCGTTCGCAATCCTGCACGCCGACCACGGCCGGCTCAGCTTCAGCAGGTTCGCCAACGACAACGCGCTGAACGCTGTGGGGTCCGGCCTGAACTTCGGCTTCAACTTCGACCAGCTGTACTCGAGCACGCCGCATCCGGCCGGCGACTATCGGCAGAGCACCGCCAGCCCGCACTTCCCGTACGCCGCACGCATCTGGGTGGCGATGTGGCAGCGGAAGACGGGCCAGCGCCTCGACGGAGCGATGACGCTCGATCCGACCGCGCTGAGTTATCTGCTCGGCGTGGTGGGACCGGCACAATTGCAGGATGGCTCATCGATAACCGCACAGAATGTCGTCCGACTCACCGAGCAAACGGCGTATCAGAAATTCGCCCATAACAATTCGGCGCGAAAGAAATTCCTCGTCGACATTGCACAAAGCGTGAGTGAGAAACTGCTGACAAGCAAAGCCGATCTGCCGGGATTGATTCGTGCCGGCGCGCGCGCGGTCGGCGAGCACCGCTTGCTCGTATGGAGCAGCGATACGACCGTGGAGAATCAGCTCGCGCAAACGCCGATCGGTGGCACCGTACCCGTGACGCTGGCGCCCTACGTCGGGCTGGCCATCGACAACGCCGGCGTGAACAAGCTCGACTACTACCTGCACGCGGCGCTCGACTGGAATGCCGTCACCTGTGGCAGTACCCGACGGGTCACCGTCACGATCCGCCTGCACAACGCGGCACCTGCGCACCTTCCGAAGTATGTGCTCGGCGCGACCGGGCGACCCGGATTCCCCCAACAGCCAGGGACGAATCGCACGGTGGTGCAACTTTTCGCGACCGAGGCGAGCAAGGTCGTCGACTCGACGGTGAACGGCCAACCCCTGCTCGTCAGTACCGGCTACGAGCAGGCGCGTCCGGCGTTCAGCTTTACTCTCGACATCCCCCGCGCGAGCACCGACGCCATCGTCCTGCACCTGACCGAGCCCGCCGTGCCAGGGAACTTGATCTCCCGAATGCAGCCGATGGTGCACCCGGTGCAACTCACGACAGAGCTACACAGTTGTCATTCGTGAGATTCCGCGGAATTTCGTGTGCCGAGGCGCGGCAGGAATCAATTCGATGACCAGGAACTCGCGACGGTTGGACGCAACCGGTTTCCCTGACCCTGTGTTTCAGAGAAGTGAATGCTGATCGACAGATCGACGACAGTGAAGGTAGGCTCCGCTTCACGACCTGACGTGATCGTTGCCCCTGCGAAATCTCGCGTGACGCAGTGCTTCCGAAGTGTCCGGTGCAGTACCCGCAGTCGATCAGCACGGAAGAAGGAGTCCCCGATGGCCAAGGCCCGGAATCTCGTCAAACAGCTTTTCCTGCTCCTGCTGATCCCGGTGCTCGCCGCCGTCTACTTCGCCGGCCCGTCGACCGCGAGCGCGGCACCGCGCACGGCGCACTTCGCGAGCGCGGCGACGCATCACCCCAAGAAGCCCTGCGGGATCAAGCACTACCCGCGATGCCCCCACGGCCACATCGGCGGTCAGAAGCATCACCACGCCAAGCAGGGCCACCGTTACCACCTGCATGCGCAGCACTTCCCCAAGCACAAGAAGATCACCGTCCACATCAAGGGTCACGGCCACGACAAGCTGATCTTCCGCTCGCACACGAACAAGCACGGCAACAAGTTCTTCTCGGTCAAGATCCCGAAGAACTTCAAGCCGGGCAAGTACACGCTGATCGTGAAGGTCGGCAACACGACGAAGAAGATCCACATTCACGTCAAGCGCGCGAAGAAGCACCACCACCACGGACACCACTGACGCCTTACGGTGGGGCGGGCCGGGTGGTCCGCCCCATCGTTATGTTTGACGCGAGATGACCACCGAGGCAGCCGACCCGGGGCCTGATCCTTACGAGGGTCACGGCTGGGACGACAAGCAACCGGACGAACGCGGCCGCGTTCGCGTGCGCCGGCGGCGTACTCGCAAGGCGCTGTGGCGCCGCCCCTGGGTGCTCGGCGTCGGACTGTTCGTGCTCGTCCTGCTCGGAGCAGCGGCCTGGCTGACCTACGACGGGCTGGCGGCGCGTTCGGACCTGGCCGCCGTGAAGGCCGACGTCCCGAAGCTGCGGAAGCAGATCGCGGCTGGAGATCTGACCGGAGCGCGGCAGACCGCGCAATCACTTCGTGCGCACGCCGATGCCGCGCACGATCATGCGACCAGCCCGGTGTGGAGCCTCGCCGAACACCTGCCGTCCGTCGGCGCACCGCTGACTGATGCACGCAGACTTGCCGCGATCGTCGACAGCGTCGCCGACAACGCGTTGCCGCCACTGGTCGACGCGGCGGGTGTGCTCGGGCCGAGCAACCTGCGCCGCGCGGACGGCAGCATCGATGTCGCCGCGATCCAGCGCATCGCGCCGGCGCTCACCCGTGCGCACACCAGCCTCGGCAACGCGGCCGCGCGCATCCGCGCGATGCACACGTCGAGTTGGGACAGCATCAACACGGCGCGTCAGCAACTCGCAACGCAACTGCCCGGCCTGACCAACACCGTCGGTGCGGTGAGTCTCGCGGCGAAGGTCCTTCCGCCACTCCTCGGCGCGGGCGGGCCGAAGAACTACATGATCACGTTCGAGAACGAGGCCGAGATGCGCGGCGACGGCGGTCTGCCGGGATCGTTCGGCATCCTGCACGTGGACGACGG
>DASXJN010000123.1:0-3813 GCA_036497365.1 Jatrophihabitantaceae bacterium
TGCTGGCATGGAATCAGCCCGGCGGGGTCCGCTCTCGCGTGCTGCGGTCGCGGGAGTCCTCCTGCTCGTCGGCCTGGTGAGTTGGGGGCTGTGGCGGGTGCTCAGCGGCAGCGAGGACCTGCCGTTCGCCAAGGGCGTCTCGCCACCGAGCGCCGCACACGTGACGCGCAACAAGACCTATTCGCTCGCCGTGCCGGGCGGCATACGGGCTATGGAGGCGCGTGGCGTGCCGCTGCAGAACGCCAACAACGGCCAGGTGATCAGCCTCCAGTGCAGCTGGGTGCCCGAGCCCGGCGAGACCCGCTCGCTGTCGGTGAACGCCGAGAACAGTCAGACCAAGGCAGAGAACACGGTCGCGCACTTCCAGGCGCCGATCACCGGCAACCTGCGCGTCGATTGCGCAGGGTGGGGTGCGATGTTCATCCCGGACGCCGACAATCGTTCTACCGACACGTCCGGCTGGGCGCTGGTACTTGCCGTCATCACGCTGACGATCGGTGCGAGCCTCGGGCTGTCCGCCTTGCGGACGACGTGGGAGCGGGCCAAGGATCGGCAGTTGTCATCGGGCTCGGGCGAGGAGGACGAGGTCCAGGGCTTCGTCGACCTCGCGCCGAGTGGCGGGCAGTACCGGGAAGTCCGCCGCGGCGACGCCGGCGACATCGGCGAGTAGCCCGGGCGTCCACTCGGCCGGCGGCGCCGCGAGCTGCGCTGTGACGAAGCCGTCGTGCTTGCTGTCGAGTTCGGCGATGCGCTGGCCCGCGTGCAGTCCCAAGGTCTCGTCGAGGGTGAAACCGTGCGCGGTGAGTAGCGCGGCCAGTTCGGACGCGGTGAATTCCTTGGTGTGGAACGGGTTGATCGGCGCGTCGAGACCCGGCGAGAACGTCAACCGGTTCGGAGTCGTCACGAGCAGCAGGCCGCCGGGGCGCAGCACGCGAAGACACTCACGCACGAACTGACCGTGGTCCCAGACGTGTTCGATCACCTGCAATGTCACGACGACGTCGACACAATGACTCGGCACCGGTAGCGCGGCGAGGTTCGCGCGCACGAACGCTGCGCGCGGATAGTTGCGCTGTGCGTGCGCGACGGTCAACGCGTCGTAGTCGATGCCGACGACGTGTCGTGCGGAGCGTGCGAGCAGCGCGGTGCCGTATCCCTCGCCGCAGCCGACCTCGAGGACGGTGCGCCCTGCAGCGAGAGGTTCGGCCCACAGGTAAGCCGCTTCGTGGCGACGGAACCAGTAGTTCTCCTCGGCGATGCCGGGCACGGTGCGTTCCCCGGTGAGCGGCAGAGTCACTCCGCCATTCTGGCGTCAGTGCGTCGGGTGCGCGCGCTCGATCGCCGCCATCACCAGTGCCGTGTAGTGCGCGGCACCGGTCGAGGTGAGGTGCAGCCCGTCCGAGTAGAGCCAGTCGCTGTGCCGGGCCGAGATCGCGTACCAATCGACGATCTGCACATTGGCGAAGTGCGCGGCGACCGAGTGGATCGTCTGGTTGTTCGGGTCCTGCCAGTCGCGCGACACACGATCGGTGAGCAGCACGACGCGACGGTACTTCGCGAGCGACTGGAGCACGTCGGCGAGCTGGCTCGGCGAGATGATCCCGTTGTTGCCGATGTGGATGAGGATGTTCTGCGCGAGCGTCCCGCGCTGCGCGTCGCGGGCGATGTCGTTCAGGACGTCGAAGGCCTGGCGTCCCTCGACGGCATCGAACTCGAGCCGGGTGTGGTCACGGAGCACCGGACCGGCGCCGAGCAGCACGGAATCGCCGAACGCGCTCAGGCCGGGTCTGGCCGCCACGCCGCCGTGGCGGGTCGGGGTGCCCGGCTGGTTATGGTGCTTGGTCGTCTTCGCCGGACCGCCACCGGGCTTCGTGCCGCCGGCGTGGCGCGACACCGGCCGGCCGGGTTGCCGGCTGCCGTGTGAGGGCGGCGGCGCGACCGCTGAGTGCGATGGCTGCGGGCGGGGCTGCGGGAGTGCCTTCGGCCCGTCCCAGGCGAGCGCCGGCTTGCCGACCACGGCGAAGGTGCCGGCGATGGCCAGAGTGGCCGCCACGGCGACGATCTCTAGCGCGCGGACCGGCCGCTTGCGCCGCGCCCGCAGCCAAGTGCGGAACTGGCCGGAACGCAGCGGCAACTCGATGAACCGGTACGACAGCGCCGAGACCGCGAGGATCAGCGCGAACCGGGCGAGGTTGACGAGCACGACCGGCCCGGGAACGTCGAGCCCGGGCCGGGTGACCATCGCGATCGGCCAGTGCCAGATGTAGATCGAGTACGAGCGCCGGCCGATCCAACGCACCGGGCGGATGTCGAGCACCCGGCCGAACAAGCTCCCGGAACGGACGGCACACCGGATCGCGATGAGGACGATGGCGGCGAACGCCAGGAACCCGCCGCGGTACAGGCCGGGACGGAACTCGCTGGTGACGGCCATCTCGTACACGACGACGCCGATGGCGAGCAGCCCGAGCGCGTCGGTGACGGGCAGCAACTTCGGGCGCGACTTGCGCGGGGAAGTGGCCGTACGTCGTCGGAGACCGAGGGCGAACGCGGCACCGCCTGCCGCGCCAAGGAACAGTCCCATCGAGTGGGTGTCGGAGCCGAAGTACACGCGCGAGACGCTGCCGTTGTAGGGCAGGTCGCCGTGTTCGGCGAACACGGCCATTGCGGCGGCCGAGGAGACCGCGGCGGCGATGGCAACGCCGATGAGCCGGCGCGTGCCGCGGACCGCGTCGATCGATCGTCCGCCGGCGAACAGCAGGCCGAAGGTGGCGAGGACGACCACCGACCACACGAGGTAGAACTGCTCCTCGATGGCGAGCGACCACAGATGCTGCAACATCGTCGGGCGGCCGCTCTGGATGAAGTACGACTGGTGATCACTGATCAGCCACCAGTTCGTTACGTAGCCGAGGCTCGACAGCACGCCGCCGCGCAGCGTCGGCAACTGGTCGCGCCACACGGTCGTCCCGGCGATGGTCACCGCGAGGAGCACGGCTCCGACGGCAGGCATCAGTCGTCGAGCGCGGCGCAAGTAGAACGCGCGCAACCGCAGTCGTCCGGTCTCGAGGATCTCGCCAACCAGCAGGTAGGTGATCAAGAACCCGCTGATGACGAAGAAGATGTCGACGCCGAGGAAACCGCCGGGCAGTAATGCGTAGTCGAGATGGAACGCGACGACGGCGAGCACAGCCACCGCACGTAGCCCGTCCAGGCCCCTCAACCGGCGGCGTTGCGCGGGACGCTCGGCGGGGTTGTCGCGTGGTGCTTCGAGAACGCGGAGCGGCGCGAAGCGGATCGTGTTCTCGGATTCGGTCAGCCCGGAGCGCAGATCGTCGTTTCGCCAGAGCGCGCCTTCTGGCTCAGCGGGCTCCGCCATCGTCTCCCTCCGGGCCCGGTCACCGGAAGGTCATTGCACCACGCACCACGCCGTTGATCGGCGAGGCTCGCGGAAGACACCGCTCGCTAGAACGGTGGTGGGTCGTCAGGCGGTGGTTGCGCGTCGAGGGTGGTGTCTCTCGGTAGCTGATCGGGGGGTTTGTCGTAGGTCTGGCCGGACGGACTGACCCATCGATAGGTGCCGTCGGGTTGTCGGTCGATGTTCCAGCCGCAGTCGTGTTTCAGATGGTGATGTCGTCCGCATTCGGGGGCGAGGTTGTCGTGGCTGGTGGCCCCGCCGTGGGCCCAGTCTTGGATGTGGTCGAGTTCGCAGGTTCGGGAGTCGCGGTTGCAGCCGGGTCCGCGGCAGGTGTGGTCGCGGGCGGTGACGAAGTCGACCAGATCCTGCGGCGGCCGGTACACGGTTCGGCCGTA
>DASXJN010000124.1:0-2666 GCA_036497365.1 Jatrophihabitantaceae bacterium
CACGTACCCGGAACGTCGTACCTCGATCCATTGGTGGACGTACTCGTCCACGGTCAGGACATCGCCGTGCCCAGCGGCTTCGCGCGCCCGATGCCGGTCGATGCCGCCGCCACGGCCGCCGACCGGGTCTGGTCGATGGGCTTCCCCTATCGCGCTCGCCGCCGGCTGCGTGGCCTGCGGTTCGTCGCGACCGACGTCGACTGGGCACGCGGTGAGGGCACCGAGGTACAGGGCGGCATCGCACCCCTGCTGCTTCTGCTCACCGGACGCAACGCCGGGCGCGCCGAACTCTCCGGACCGGGCGTCGCGGCTATCGGCTGAGCACGGCAGCGCGGTCGAGGATCGTCGCGGTGTCGAGTCCGGTGGGCAACGTGCCGTACGCAACCCCCCAGTCGCGGGCGAGCCGCGAGGCGACGAAGGCATCGGCGACCGCGGGATCACCGTGGCGCAGCAGCAACGATCCCTGCAGGAGCAGTGCCATGCGCTCGACGAGATGCCGCGCGCGGTACTCCAGTTCGTCGGTGTCGCTGAACTGCTTGTGCAGCATCGCCAGCGCGTCGTCGTAGCGCGGATCAGCGCCGGCCGCGAGATCGAGCTCGCCGAAGAACGCTTCGACCGCCTCGGGCTCGCGAACCATCGCCCGCAGCGTGTCCAGTGCGGCGACGTTGCCGGATCCCTCCCAGATCGAGACGAGAGGTGCCTCGCGGTACAGCCGCGGCATACCCGAGTCCTCGACGTATCCGTTCCCGCCGAGACACTCGAGCGCTTCGGCCGCGTGCGTCGACCAGCGCTTGCAGAGCCAGTACTTCGTGACCGCAAGTCCGACCCGCCGGAAGGACGCCTCACGCCGATCACCACGCACCGCGCGGTCGACCGCGCCCGCCAGTCGCAGCACGACGGTGGTCGCTGCCTCGGAGTCGACGGCAAGGTCGGCCAGCACGTTGACCATCGCCGGTTGGTCGATCAGCTTCTTGCCGAACACGCTGCGATGGCCGGCGTGGTGGATGGCGTGCGCGGTGCCGATACGCATACCGCCGGCCGCCATGAGCGCGCAGTCGAGCCGAGTCATGTTGACCATCTCGATGATGGTGCGCACGCCGCGTCCCTCGTCGCCGACGAGCCAGCCGATCGCGTTCTCGTACTCCACCTCGGACGACGCGTTCGACTTGTTGCCGAGCTTGTCCTTGAGCCGCTGCAGGAGGAACGCGTTACGCGTGCCGTCCGGCAACACGCGCGGAACAACGAAGCACGAGAGCCCGCCGGGCGTCTGAGCGAGGGTCAGGAACAGATCCGACATCGGCGCCGAGGTGAACCACTTGTGCCCGACCAGGGCGTAGCTGCCGTCCGCGTTCGGGGTCGCGGTTGTGGTGTTCGCGCGCACGTCCGAGCCGCCCTGCTTCTCGGTCATCGACATCCCGGCGATCAGACCCTGCTTGGTCAGCGGGGCGCGCAGGCCGTAGTCATAGGTGCGGTTGGTCAGCAGCGGCTCGTAGTCGCGAGCCAGCTCCGGGGTGGTGCGCAGAGCAGGCACCACGGCATAGGTCATCGAGATCGGGCACAGGTGCCCCGCATCCGCAACCCCCCACGCCAGCACCTTGGCAGCGCGTGCGACGTGGCTACCGGGCGTCGCGTCCTGCCACGGTGCCCCGTGCAGCCCGTGCTCGACCGCGACGCGCATGAGCTCGTGGTACTCCGGCAGGTACTCGACCTCGTCGATGCGACTGCCGTAGCGATCGTGGGTACGCAACACCGGCACGTGTTCGTTCGCCAGTCGCCCCCACCGCTGCGCCTCGACGTCGTTGGCCCGCGCACCGAGCTCGCGGACCTCACGCTCTGCCCAGCCGGCACCTTCGCGATGCAGTCCTTCGAGCAATGCCGGGAACGTCGAGATGTCGTTGCCTTCGAGCGGCGGTACCTGGTTGGTGACTTCATGCGTGGACGGCATGCCTGACTCCTAACACTCCTAACGAGCGCAGCGCAAAGGCGACGAGCTCGGGAACGAGATCTGTGTGCGGGGCGCGGTCGGTGAGGCCGCCCAGCGGGCCGACCAGGGCTTCGCCGATCGCGCCGACGAGCGCAGCGGCGACCAGGGCGGGGTTCTGGTCGGGCAGCTCGCCGGCAGCGATCCCGTCGCGGACGACACCTGCGGCGATGTCACGAAACGCGATGCGGAACTCGAGTCGCAGCGCGTCGACCGTCGTGTCGACCGGCTCGACGAGCAGCGCGTGGGCCAGGCGCGGCGATCGCAGCGCGCGCCGTGCGAAGGTCTCGACGAATGCGATGACAGCCGACGCCGTGCCGGTCGCGTTCGCCACCGAATCGCGCACCGCGGCGACTTCGCGTCCGACGACCGCGCGGAACACCTCGCTGACGAGTTCGTCCTTGCCGGCGAAATGGTTGTAGACGGTGCCTGCCGCGACACCCGCGCGGCGGGACACCGCGGCCACGGAACAGCCCGCGTAGCCCTGCTCGGCGAGCTGAGTGGTCGCGGCTGCGACCAGGCCGGCCCGCTGGCCGTCCAGCCGCGCCTGCACGCTCGCAGTCCGCCGGTACACCACATCAAGAACTGAATCATTGATTCAGTTCTTAGGCAAGGGCGGCGGAGGGATTGCGCGAACAGGGTGTCACGGGAATATGGTCGAAAGGTGACCTCGTCCCTGCGGGAG
>DASXJN010000125.1:0-1973 GCA_036497365.1 Jatrophihabitantaceae bacterium
CTCGGCGCGCGTCGTGGCAGCGTCGAGCGCGCGGCGCGCTGTGCGCATTGCCTCCTGCGCGTCCGCCAGTGTTGCCTCGCGCTCGACGAGATGGGTCAGTTCCGCGGCGGCAGCCAGTAAGCGTTCGGCGCGGGCCTCCCACTCGGCGCGCGTCGCGTCGGCATCGTCGGTGGAGATGTCTGCGTGTGCGGCACGCAGCGCCGCTGCCGCTTCGTCGACGGCGGTGAGCAGCGGGCGGACCGGCTCGGCACGTTCAGCTGCTTCGAGGAGCGCGGCAGCGCTCTCGTAGTCGCCCCGCGACCGCTGGTGCGCCGCGAGCAGACCCGCCGCTCGTACGTAACGACGCATCACCCCAGCTTCCGCCGCGGTCGTCTGCGCGTGCATGCGCGCGGCTTCGCACTCGGTCTTTGCACCGGTCGCCGCGTGGGCCGCCGACGCCACAGTCGCGTTCAGTTCGGCAGCGATGCCGTCGAGTCGCTCGACACGTTCTGCTCCGCCGAGCGAGGCAAGCTCGTCCTGGTCGGCGGCGTCCAGGCCCGCGGCCTGCGCGGCTGCCGAGATGCGCGCGCGCAGGCGCGCGGACGCCTCGTCGAGGTCGACCGAGGCGACCTTGCGACGCCGGTCGAGTTCGTCGGTGATCCGATCGTACAGCTGCGTGCCGAAGAGCTTGGTCAACAGCGAGCGACGGTCGTCGTCGCTGGCTCGCAGGAATCGCATGAACTCGCCCTGCGGCAGCAGGACGACCTGGGTGAACTGTTCGCGGGTCAGGCCGAGGTCGAGCAGCAACATCTCGCCGACATCGGCCTTGTTGCTCGAGCGGCTGATCCAGCGGCCGTCCTGCCACCGCTCGAGATGCACCTGGGCCTTCTCGCGGACCGTCCCGTCGCCGCGCCGTTTGGGTCGGGCGTACTCAGGTGACCGGGTCACCCGCTGGCGAACGCCACGCAGCGAGAACTCGAGCTGCACACGCGGCTCGATGCCAGGGTCGGCGAAATGCGAATGCAGACGACCCCACCCGCCACCGTCGCCCGGTCCGTAGAGCGCAAAGGTGATCGCGTCGAGCACGGTGGACTTGCCTGCGCCGGTCGGCCCGTCGAGCAGGAACAGCCCGCCGGCACCGAGCGGCTCGAAGTCGATGGTCTGCTCGCCGGCGAACGGACCGAACGCGCGCAGCCGCAAGCAGTGCAGCCGCATCTCACGCGCCCCGCTCGGACTGGATGTCGGCGTCGCGGACCGCCTCGACGACCGCGCTCAGTTCGTCGCGCTGTCGGCGATCGGGATAGGTCGAGTCGACCCACTCGATGAACAGCGAGCAGATCTCGACCGGATCCGTCTGAGTACGGAGCCGGCCGAGATCGGTGGCCGGGTCGACCGGTTCGCACTCGGGTGCGAAGTCGAGGACGAGGGTGTTCGGCCATCGTTCGCGCAGGCGCTCCATCGGATTGGCCGGACGCAGCGGGTCGGTGAGGACGGCACGCACCCACGCGTCGGCGGGCGGGTCGTCCGGGCCGGCCAACAGGTCGTCGAGGCGGCCGCGAACTTCAGCCATCGGGCGCGGCACCGGCGTCGGGAGCAGTTCGACGGCCACGCCGCCGACGGCGTCGATCTCGACGAGCGCGACCGACTTGTGGTGTGCGCGTTCGGAGAACGAGTACGGCAGCGGCGAGCCGGCGTAGCGCGCATTCGGAGCGACCTGCTGAGCGCCGTGCAGGTGACCGAGCGCCGCGTAGCTGATGCCGGCGAAGACCGAGGCCGGCACGTCGCCGATGCCGCCCACGCGGATGTCGCGCTCGGACTCCGAAGCGCTGCCCCCGGTGACGAACGCGTGGGCCAGCACGACGATCTTGTCGAGGCTCCGCTCTGCAGCATCGGCGCGCAGACGCGCGACCGCCGCGGTGAGGACGGACGTGTGCGAGCGTTCGGCGCCGAGTTCGGCGAGCACGGCGTCCGGGAGCAGGTACGGGATGCCGTAG
>DASXJN010000126.1:0-14127 GCA_036497365.1 Jatrophihabitantaceae bacterium
TTCAGGCCTGTTGATCAAGAAGGAGTGGTGGTTGGTGCGAGGGGTCACTCGCCGCCTTTTTGCACGAACGCGCGAACGAAATCTTCGGCATTTGTCTCTAATACATCGTCGATTTCGTCGAGGATCGCATCGACGTCCTCGGTCAGCTTCTCGTGCCGCTCGGCGACGTCAGTATTGGCTTCGGCCTCGACGTCGTCGGCCTTCTCGTCGTGCTTCTGGGGCCGAGTCTGGCCGCTGTCGTGCGTGGGCATGTCCGCTCCCCTGTCAGGTGCTCAGAACCTCACCCTAACTCGCGCCCGTTGTCGGTGTGCGGGATTACCGTCCGGACATGCCGATACCAGCAGTGCTCTCGCTCATCACCCTCGGCGTCGGTGACGTCGCGGCGTCCACGCGCTTCTACGAGTCCCTCGGCTTCCCCTTGTCATCGTCGTCGGTGCCTGGCGAAGTGAGCTTCTTCCGCACCGCCGGCGGTCTGCTCGGGCTGTACGGCGCGCAGGCACTCGCCGACGACGCCCAGGTTCCCGGCGCGGCCGGATCCGGCTTCCGCGGCGTGTCACTGGCTGTGAACGTCTCCTCGCGCGACGTGGTCGACCAGGCGCTGGCCACCGCCGAAGCGGCCGGCGCGCAGGTACTCAAACGACCGCAAGAGACCGAATGGGGCGGCTACCACGGTTACTTCGCCGATCCGGACGGTCACGCCTGGGAGGTCGCGCACAATCCGTTCTGGGAGCTGGACGACCGGGGTGTGCCGCAGCTGCCCGAGTAGCCGCTCAGCCCATGTAGAAGGCGTGCGTGGCCGTCGCGCCGCCGTCCACGGCGTATTCGCCGCCCGTGCAGTACGAGCTGCGGTCACTTGCCAGGAAGAGCACCAGTTCGGCGACGTCCTCGCTCTGGCCCAGCCGGCGCAGCGGGATGCGTTTCTCGGCGACCGGTTGCAGATCGACGTCGTGCCCGCCCGCGGCGTCCTTCACCATGTCGGTCTCGATCATGCCTGGATGAACGGAGTTCACCCGCACCCCGCTCGGCCCGAGTTCGAGTGCCGCCACCTTGGTCATGCCGCGGATCGCGAACTTCGTGCCGGTGTATGCCGTGAGCATCGACATACCGGCCAGGCCCTCGACTGACGAGATGTTCACGATCGAGCCGCGCTTGGCGGCGATCATCGGCTTCGAGACCGTGCGCATGCCGAGGAACGTCCCCACCTGGTTGACGTTCACGATGCGCATGTAGTCCGCGAGCGTCATGTCGGGTAGCGGACAGAATCGCAAGATGCCGGCGTTGTTCACCAGCACGTCGATGCGGCCGAGGTTGGTCATGACCTCGTCCACGACCGCGTTCCAATCGTCCTCACTCGACACGTCGAGGTGCCGGTAGTAAGCAGCGTCACCGAGCGAGTCGGCGAACTCCTTGCCGACATCGTCGAGCACATCGCCGAGGACGACGCGCGCGCCTTCGGCGACGAAGCGGCGGGCAGCGGCAGCACCCTGGCCGCGCGCCGCACCGGTGATGATCGCGACGCGGTCGGTCAGTTCGCCCACGCTCACACCTCCGGCCGGCAGACGCGGCAGGTCGCGACCTTGCTGCCGTCGGCGGTGAACGGACGCAGGTCTTCACGGGTCTCTATCAGCGCGCAGTCGCGCCGGTGCACGGTCGTGCCGGATCCGGCGAGCACGAGTTCGTCGGCATCGCCGGACAGCTCCGCAGTGGCTACAGACGCGGCCGGCTGGGCAGTCGGTTGCGCTATCGGCGGTTGGGCAGCCGGCGCCGCGAACGGCGCGACCTCACGTCCCGATGTTGCCGCAATAGCCGCAGCCGCGGCCGCGGCGGCAGCCGCCGCCATCGACGTGCCGCTGGCCGACTCGCCGCCACCGAGACGACGCCCGGAGCCCAGCGCGTCGGCAAGCACCGACATCGCATCGGCGATCGCGCGCGAGTTGTCACGCTGCTCGGCCGACATCCTCGCCAACCACGCGCCGAAGTACAGGAATCCACCGAGGAACACGAGGCCGAGCCCCAGCAACCCGCCCGAGACCAGATAGGTGTTCTGGTCGTACACGTAGTGCGAGTGTGCGGTGCCGTACCAGCCCAGGCACACCGCGAGGATGCCGAGCGGCATCAACACGGCGCCGGCGACGAACAGGCCGAACTGCAGCCGCCGCGCGCCTTCCTCGATCACCTTAGGCTGCGAGGCGGCCGGTGGCCGCAGCGTCGCCGAAGTGCGATTCACCCGCACCGGCGTTGCCGGAGTGCTAGCAGCAGTCGTCATGTCGGAGATTCCTCCCGGTCAGAACTTGCGAAGATTCGGGACGCCCTTGCGCAGGCCGTACTGGCACGGCGCGGCACCGCCGAGCAGCGAGCCGCCCATGGTCTGCAGCACCCAGCCGATGCCCCCGGCGACCACCAGGGCGCCGAGAATCATCAGCCGTGGCACCGTGCCGAGCGCAGGCAGGCTGAGACCGGTCGCCTGCGGAGCCGGTCCGGACGTGGTCGCGGCACCGCCACCGCCGCCGCCCGACGTACCGCCCCCGGTCGTCGTGCCGCCGCCGGTCGTGGTGCCCCCACCGGTCGTCGTGCCGCCACCACCACCGCCGAGGCCGCCGAGCCCGCCGCTGCTACCGCCACCCGGGCCGGTCACCGGCGGCGCACCGCCACCACCACCACCGCCGCCGGTGTTCGGCGGCGGGGTCTTGATCGCCGGCACCTTGTAGGCGGGGAAGGCCGACGCGTCGTTGTCCGCCTCACCGATGTTCAGCACCAGCTTGGGACGCAGCTGCAGCAACGGCGCCAGCTGCTCGGCTGCGTCCTTACCGAGCGCCGACACGATCGTGTTCAGCGGATCGTCCAGCTTCTTGCGCAGCGGGATGGTGTTGATCGTGACGACCATCGCTTGCCCGCTGAAGGTCCCTTCGGCGCCGTGCGAACCACGCTTGAGCGGCGTCGACTTGAACGAGATGCCGAGTTTCTTCAACTGCGCGGTGGCCTGCTTCGGCAGCGGCGGGACCGCGGTCTTCTGGCCGTTCGCCGAGAAACCGCCGTGCGCGAACTTCACCGCGTGCCCGGCGATCGACATGCCGCCGATCGTCACATCGCCCGTGCTCGTCGCCGACTTGCCGTTCGACACGATCGCGCTCTTGGCCTGCACGTCGGTGAACTTGACGATGCCGCCGAGCAGATCGATCTCGGACGCCGCCGACCTCGCGGTCGAGGTCGCCGTCGTCGTCCCGACGAGTGTCTCGGCGGAGCTGGTCATGTTCTTGACACTGACCAACGCCGCGAGCGGGTCGGGGACCGGCACCGGACCCTTCGGCGGCTTGACCGGCGGCTTGGGCGCCTTGGTAGGCAGCGAAGTCGGCAGTGACGTGGGGATCGAGGTCGGCAGCGGAAGCGACGACGTCCCCGGAATCGGCAGCCCACCGCTGGCCGGCTGGTTCGCGTTGTCGCTCGACCCGCCGGAGCCCGTGCCCCCGCCGCCGAGCGCGCCGCCGATCTGGCCGAGCCCCTTGCCGGTGCCCTTGGTGACGTTCGCGTCCTTCGACTCGATACCCAACCCGGTCACCGAGGCCTTGGTGTCGCGGTTGTCGGAGTAGGTCGACATGCCGTTGCCGCGGGTCAGCTGTGCCTGGTTGCGCTTCGGTGCCGAACTGGTCGCCGGGAAGCGTGAGTTCACCTGCACCGGATAGGACGTGCCCGGCTGGTTGGTGAGCTGGTCGAAGCCGTCACCGATGGTGGTTCCCGGCCACAGATAGCTCGCGGTCGCGCGCGCGGTGCCCGACTCGGAAGTCGCCGACGCGTAGCCGATGCTGAAGTCACCCTGCGGTGACGCGGGGATCGGGATTGTCGGCTCGTAGACCTCGATGTGCACCACCGCCGCGGTGGCCGCCATCTGCCAACCGCCGAGCTTGGTCGCGGCGCCGGCGCGCGGGCCGGGCCACAACAGGGTGACCACCGCGGTGAGGACGCCGCCGGATACCCACTTCGCGCGCTTCATCAAGCTGCTCCTCCGAAGTAGAGCTCGCTGAGCTGGTGCTGGATCTCGCCGGGTTCTCCGGTCGCGACGATGCGACCGCCGTGCATGACCGCTGCGTAGTCGGCGACTCGCAGCGCGGCGCTGGCGAACTGCTCGACAACGAGGATCGAGACGCCGCCCTCGGCGATCTCTGCCACCGTGTCGTAGAGGCCTTCGACGATCAGCGGCGCGAGGCCCATCGAGAGTTCGTCGAGTAACAACAGCGCGGGGTCGGACGCGAGGGCCCGGGCGAGTGAGAGCATCTGTTGCTCGCCGCCGGACAGGCTGCCCGCCAGCTGTCGACGCCGTTCCTTCAACCGCGGGAAGCGCGCGTAGGCCTCGGTGAGGATCTTCTCGACCGAGACGCCGGCGAACGATGCGAGCCAGAGGTTCTCCTCGACGGTGAGGTTGGGGAAGATCCCGCGGCCTTCGGGCACGAGGCACAGCCCGGCGCGTGTGAGCTCTTCCGGGGCAGCTCCGGCGACGTGCACACCGGCGAGATGGATGTCGCCGGACGTCGGCGGCATCAGCCCGCTGATCACCTTGAGAAGGGTGGTCTTTCCGGCGCCGTTCGCGCCGAGCAGCGCCATGACGGCTCCGCGCGGAACGGTGAGATCGACACCGCGCAGTACTTCGATGCGGCCATAGGCCGCGTGCACGTCGAGCAGCTCGAGGATCAGCGAGTTCCTGCTCATTGCTGTTCCCTCGCTCCGCAAGCGTCGCTCATTCGACCACCGCCGACAGGACGGTCGTCCGTTCGACCGCGGTCTCGTCGCCGTCGAAGCCGAGGTAGGCGGCCTGCACCTTTCGGTCTGCACGGATCTCGGCGGGCGTGCCGGTTGCGATGACCCGGCCGAACTCGAGCACGTGGATCACATCGCACACGTCCATGACCAGATCCATGTCGTGCTCGACCATCAGTACGCCCGTGCCGTCGGCGGCAAGCTCCCGCAGGAGCCGGCCGAAACTGACGGTCTCGCCCTCGTCCAGGCCGGAGGACGGCTCGTCCAGCAGGAGCAGTTTCGGTTCGATGGCAAGCGCGCGCGCCATTTCGAGCAGCCGCGCCACACCCGTGGGCACCGAGTCAGCGCGCTGCTGCGCGTACCGCGTGATGCCGACGCGTTCGAGCAGGCCGTCGACGACCGCGCCGTCGCGCCGGCTGAACCAGCTGCGCACGCCGCCGCGGATCTCGCGGGCCACCTGCACGTTCTCGCGAACGCTGAGCGATCCGAACGCCTCGAGCCGCTGGAAGGTTCGTCCGATGCCGGCCTTGGCCCGCGCGTTGACCGACGACCGGGTGATGTCGTGGTTGCCGAACCGGATCCGTCCCGATGTGGGCGGCTGCAAGCCGCTGATGACGTTGAACAGCGTCGTCTTGCCGGCACCGTTCGGGCCGATGAGCCCGGTGATCGCGCTGCCGTCGACGGCGATGCTCGCATCGTCCACGGCGGTCACCCCGCCGAAGCGGACGGTGACTCCGCTGACCTCAAGCAACGCCATGGCCGGCCATCCGTTCCGCCTCGAGAGGCGCCGAGTCCGGCAGGTCGTCGAACGCGACTGCCGGCCGCTTCGATCGCGGCGCCAGGCGCAGCTGCGCGGGCAGCACAGGAGCGAACCGCGCGCCGAGCTTGAAGATCATGTTCGCGAGCCCGTTCGGATCGCGGCCGAGGCAGACCGCGCCGATCCCGATGATCAGGAATTCGAGTCCGCCGAGTGCCGGGAACTGCGACTGCAGCACCGGCAGCAGCATCAGCAGGAAGCCACCGAGGAATGCACCGGTCATCGACGTGACTCCACAGACGACCGCAAGCAGCAACAGCACCAGGCCCGAGATCGGCTGGAAGTCCAGCGCAGAGACCGTGCCGCGGAGACCGGCGAGCAGCGCGCCGGCCAGCCCGGCGATCGCGGACGCGAGGCTGAACAGGCCGACCCGGAACCAGTGCTGGTTGAGTCCGAGCGTGCCGCAAGCGGCCTGGCTGTCGCGCATCGCGATGAGCACCCGGCCGATCGGGCCACGCCGGAGCACGAGCAGGAAGACCGCGATGACGACGAAGACCGCCAGGATGAGTGCGTTGTAGGACGACTTGCTCCCGAACGTGTAGCCGAACAGCGACATGCGTTGGGCGTTGAGGCTGCCGTTGAAGCCGAACATCACGTTGGTCTGGAAGACCAGACTGTCCATCAGCTCGGCGAACGCGAACGTGGCGAGCGCGAGATACAGACCGGTCAGCCGCAGCACCGGTAACGCGACGAGCGCGCCGACCGCGGCCGAGATGAGGACGGCGAACAACACCGCCATCGGAGACGTGGTGTTCATCTTGCAAACGACTGCCGCACCGATGCCCATGAAGCTCAGCTGCGCCATCGACACGTAGCCGCCATAGCCGGTCAGCAGCACCAGCGACAACATGACGATGGCATACGCGAGCGCACTGCCGAGGCGGATCGAGTTGACGTCCGAGAGCAGTTGCGCGATGAACCCGCCGAACACCACTAGGCCGAGCCCAACTTCCAGTGAGCGACGCAGCCGCGGCACCGGCGCGGCCAGGATGCCCTTGATCTGGCCCACCCGCAGGCGCACCTGTGGGATGAAGATCAGCACGACGAAGAGCACGATCGTCGGCAACGCCGAGGTCACCCCGTCCGACAGCTGACCCTGCGGCAGGTAACCGGCGTAACCCTGCAGGAGCCCGAGCACCATCGCGCCGAGGAAGGTGAGCGGCAGGCTCTGCAATCGGCCGAACATCGCGGCGGCGAACGCGTCGATGACGAGGAAGGTCAGCTGGTAGTAGTCGAGCCCGACCTGCGACACGAGCAGGATGCCGGCGAGCGCGGCGAGCGAACAGCCCAGCGACCAGCTCAGCGTCGACACCCGTCGCGGGCTGCCGCCGAACAGGCCGAGCAGCTCTCGGTTGTCGACGGCGGCGCGCATCGCGGTGCCCGTCCGGGTCCGGTTGAGCAGGACGTACAGTCCGCCCGCGACGACCGCCGACAACACGATCGTCAACGCATAGTGATAGCTCAGGTTGAACGTGCCGATGGTGAACGCGTCGAGGCCGAAGAACTGCGGCACGCTGCGTGCGACGTCAGAGGGCCACACCTGCTCAGCGACACCGATAAGCAATACGAAAAGGCCGATGGTGACGACGAGGGTCACGCTGACCGGCGCCTCGCCGAGGTTGCGTGCAATCACCCGGTCGATGACCACACCGAGCAGCGGCGCGATCACGAGCAACACCAGTGCGATCGCCGCCCACGTCGGTACGTGTGCCGACTGCGTCAGTTGCCAGTACACGAACGCCATCACCATGCTGACCGCACCGTGGGCCAGGTTGAACACGCGCGTCGTGGTGTAGGTGAGGACGAGGCCGGATGCTGCGATCGAGTACGCCGAGCCGTACAGCAGGCCGATGAAGGTGAACGCAAGGAACTGGTTCATCGGGTCACCCCGCGCCGGTGTTCACGGTCGAACCGCAGGTGAGCTTGCCCGGGCCTTCCTTCTGCCACGCGCCGTTCTTCAGCACGATGAACTGGTAACAGCTGCCGGTCACCTTGCGCCCCACGTGTTGCGGGCCGAACAGGCCGTTGCCGGTGTAGTTGTCGACGCCCTTGAGCGCGTTGAGCAACGACTGTCTTGTGAGCTTGCCGCCGAGCTTCAGCGCGAGTTGGGTGAACAGCTCGCCCGCGCCCCACGCGTAGATGCCGAAATAGGTCGGTGCGTCGTTCCCGGCCACCCGCTTCAACCAGGACAGGTACAGCTGCATCTCCGGAATGCGGCTCGCGTCGGAGAACAGGTTGCTGTTGATCCAGATGTGCGTGCCGTTCACCGCCGAACCGCCCGACTGCACGAACCCCGGGTCATAGGCAACCGGGTCCATGACGAACTGCGGATGGAAGTTCTGCTGTGCCATCGCCTTCTCGAGCGAGATGGCCTGCTGGTACGCGCCCACCCACTGCACGTACTTGACACCCTTGGACTGCATGTCGCTGGCGTACTTCGTGTAGTTGAACTCGGTGACGGGCACCCCGGCCTTGTAGATGAAGTTGAAGCCACGGCTCGTCCACGCCTTGATCTCGCTGTCGGCGTTGAGCGAGGACGCTCCCGCGTCGAGGTAGACGAACGCAGCGTGTTGGATGACATCGGAGCCGAACGCCTGCTTGTAGTAGTCGGCAGGCTCGGTCGGCTCGTACGACACGTTCAGCGACTGCGCCGCGTACACGACCGGTGACTTGAGGCGCGCGCTCTCGGTGACCGCGGTGCGCAGGTCAGGAATGCCGCACTGGGTGACGGTCTGCGCGCCGCCGTCGTCGAACGCGCCCATCGACCCGACGATCGCGAAGTCGCTCGCGCACGCGGTGCTCGATGCCTGCTGGTCGCCGCTCGAGCTCGTCTGGCTGTCGAGCGGATCAAGTTGCAACTTGCGACCACAGATGCTCGACGTGGCGTTGAAGTAGGCCACGTAGGCCTTCATCGCGTCCTGCACGCTCTTGAACAGACCGGGCACCGGACCGCTGGTGTCGGCAATGTTCGCGATCTTGATCGTCGAATCGGTGATGCCCTTGGAGTTCTGGAATCCCTTGCAGCTGCCGGCCGCGACGCTCGTGCCGCCCCCGCCGCCGGACGAGCCGCCGCCACCGGACGAACCGCCACCACCCGTGCCGCCGCCACCACCGCCACCGGCACCGCCACCGCCGCCGTATGACCCGCGACCGCCCGCACCGCCGCCCCCGGTACCGGCACCGCCGCCACCCGTACCACCGCCGCCGGTGCTGCCGCCGAGCGCGGTGCCACCGCCGCCACCACCGCCGGACGTGGTGCCGCCACCGCCGCCACCACCCGTGCCGGCTCCGCCACCCCGCCCGGAGCCCCCGGTGCCGGTTCCGCCGCCACCGTTCCCGGCCGCCCCGCCTCCGCCGCCGCCCTGCGCGGCGATGAACTGCGACGGCGGCACCTGCGAGCCACAGGCGGTCAACAGCGTGCACGTCGTGGCCACGGCGAGAAGACGCCGTCGACGGCGAGACTTTCCGAGGTTCGAGTTGCGGGTCATGCGAGCGAGAGCACCTCCGTGGCGGCGAACGTGCGCGCCGGGTCGCGGTCGGCGAAGTAGTCGCCGAGCGTCGCGTCGAGCGAGTCGGCGGTCCAGATCTGGTCGGCATCGGCGTCGAAGCGGGCCTCGACCTCCGGAGCACGTAGGAGCGCGATCATGCCGCCGTGCACGACGAACACCTGGCCGCTGATCGACTCGGCGGCTGAGGACGCGAGATACGCGACCAGCGGAGCGACGTGCTCGACAGAGAGCGGGTCGAGGCCACCGTCCGGGGCCGCGCCGAAGACGCCTGCTGTCATGGCCGTCCGGGCACGCGGGCAGATCGCGTTGGCCCGTACGCCGTACCGGGCCAGACCGCGTGCGGTCGCGAGCGTGAGCGCGATGATGCCGGCTTTGGCGGCGGCGTAGTTGGCCTGTCCCTCGGACCCGGTGAGGCCGGCTTCGGACGAGGTGTTCACGACCCGTGCGAAGACCGGGGCCCCGGATGTCTTTGCCTGGTTCCGCCAGTACGTAGCGGCGTTGCGCGACAGCAGGAAGTGCCCACGCAGGTGCACCCCGAGGACGGTGTCCCATTCGTCGTCGCTCATGTTGAACAACATCCGGTCGCGGGTGACGCCGGCGTTGTTGACCAGGATGTGGAGGCCGCCGAAGTGCTCCGTGGCCGCCGCGAGCAGGGCGTCGGCGGTGCTGCGTTCGGCGACGTCACCAGGCACGAACAGCGCCTTTGCGCCGACCTCCTCGATCGCCTCGACGACGTCGCTAGCACGCACATCGTTGACGACCAGGTCGGCTCCGGCTCGCGCGAGTGCGAGCGCTTCGGCCCGACCGAGCCCGGCGCCTGCGCCGGTGACGATCGCGACCTTGCCGGTCAGGTCGGCCACCATCACGCCTCGACCTGCAGCGCGTTCTTCGGGCAGCGCGCCACGGCCAAGTTCACCCGGTCGGCGAAGGCGGCCTGCTCGCTCGGCGGCTCCGGCAGTGTGATCACCAAGAGTTCGTCGTCATCGAGTTCGAACACGTCAGGGGCGAGCCCGCAGCAGACGGCATTTGCCTCGCACAGATCGCGGTCGACCTTGACCTGCATTGCATCCGCCTCTCCGGGTGATGTCAGTGACTTAACGACGGCCCGTGTTTGCGGTCACTCTCCCCCGCCGCCTCTCCGGACTATAGAACGTGTTCTACATATGGGCAACGCAGCGCGACGGACGCACAGCCACCGGATTTGCGGCTCGCCTCGACGGAAATGTCGAGTTCTGGCTAAGCTCCGCTAGAACGCGTTTCACTGCGCCAAGCGCTTGCTTGCCGGGCTCGGCAGGCAGGCGGCGGGTGCGGAACGGAGCAGCCGATGGATCTCACGTACACGCCCGAGCAGGAGCGCCTCCGGCGTGAGCTGCGCGCGTACTTCGCCGCGCTCATGACACCCGAGCGCCGGGCGGCGCTCGCCGACGGGGGCGATTACGGCGACGGCGCGGTCTACCGCGAGGTCGTGCGTCGGATGGGGAGCGACGGCTGGCTGACGATGAGCTGGCCGGAGCAGTACGGGGGCCGCGGCGCGTCGATGCTCGAGCAGCTCATCTTCACCGACGAGGCTGCGGCAGCCGGCGCGCCCGTCCCGTTCCTCACCCTCAACACCATCGGGCCGACGATCATGCGGTACGGCACCGACGCGCAGAAGGAGTTCTTCCTCCCCCGCATCGCATCGGGCGAACTGCACTTCTCGATCGGCTACTCGGAACCCGCTGCAGGCACCGACCTAGCCTCGCTGCGCACGCGAGCCGTGCGCGACGGCGACGACTTCGTCGTCAACGGCCAGAAGATGTGGACCAGCCTCATCCAGTACGCGGACTACGTGTGGCTGGCGTGCCGGACCGATCCGGATGCGCCGAAGCACGAGGGCCTGTCAATCCTCGTCGTCCCGACCGACGCGGACGGCTTCTCATGGACGCCGGTGCACACCATGTCCGGGCCGACCACGAGTGCGACGTACTACACCGACGTGCGCGTGCCGGCGACCGCGCTGATCGGCGAACAGCACAAAGGCTGGCCGCTGATCACCAACCAGCTCAACCACGAACGCGTCGCGCTCACCTCTGCCGCACCGATCCTCACCGCGCTGGGCGAGGTACGCGAGTGGGCACAGCAGACCAAATCCGCCGACGGCCGGCGGGTCGTCGACCAGGAATGGGTGCAGGTGCACCTCGCCCGCGTGCACGCTCGCGCACAGTTCCTGCGGCTGATGAACTGGCGGATCGCCTCGGGCGGCAACGTCGGCCCGGCGGACGCATCGGCGACGAAGGTGTTCGGCACGGAGTTCGCGACCGAGGCATACCGCCTGCTCACCGAGGTGCTCGGGGCGCACGGCTATGTACGGCCTGGGTCGACCGCGGCCGTGGTGCAGGGCCGGGTCGAGCGGATGGCCCGCTCGTCGCTGATCCTCACCTTCGGCGGCGGGACGAACGAAGTGCAGCGCGACATCATTGCGGCGGTCGGTCTGCGGCTGCCGGCGAGCCGGAGATGACTATGGACTTCGAGATCCCGGCCGACGCGCGGGAGCTGGCCGGATTGGTCCGGCAGATCACCGACGACCAGCTGAGCCAGCAACGTCTCCGGAGCCTCGACGCCGCGACAGAGCGCTTCGACGCGAAGTTGTGGTCGGCCCTGGCCGCCGCCGAGGTGCTCGGTGCAGATCTCGGCACGGAGGGCGACGCCGCCGTTCTGGTCGAGCTGGGGCGCTGCGTGGCTCCGGTCCCCTATCTCTGGTCGGTCGCGGTCGCCGCACGTGCGCTCGCGCAGTTCGGACGCGCGGAGCTCGCCGACGAGATCGCTGCCGGTCGCCTGATCGCGGCGGTCGCGCTCACCGAGGACCTCAACGACCTGCCCGAGGCACCGACCACCTCAGCGCGTCGTGTCGACGGCGGCTGGGAACTCGACGGCGCCAAGGCCGTCGTCCCGCACGGCACGATCGCCGAACTCTTCCTCGTCCCGGCCGCGACCGACGACGGTGCGCGCGTGTTCCTCGTGCGGCGCGCGGACGCCGGTGTGGGCATCGAGGGGCAGACCGTGGTGGACGGCGATGCCGAGGCCTCGCTCGAGTTGGCCGGCGTGCGGGTCGACGACGAGGCCGTGCTCGGCGGGCCCGAGGTACTGCCCTGGCTGATCGCCCGGGCAATCGCCGGGCTGTGTGCGCAGCAACTCGGTGTGCTCGAGCGCGCGCTCGAGTTGACCGCCGCGTACGCGCGCGAGCGCAAGCAGTTCGATCGTCCGATCGGCAGCTTCCAGGCGGTGGCGCAGCGGCTGGCCGACGCGTACATCGACGTCGAGGCCGTCCGGCTGACCACATGGGAGGCGGTCTGGCGGCTGGGCGCCGGGTTGCCGGCCTCCGCCGAGCTGGCTACCGCGAAGTTCTGGGCCGCCGATGCGGGACATCGCGTCGCCCACACTGCGGTGCACGTGCACGGCGGAACCGGCATCGACATGGAGGGGTCACTGCACCGCTACTTCGTCGCAGCCAAACGCGCCGAATTCACCCTCGGTGGCGCTACCGCGCACCTGCGCCGGCTCGGCGCGGAACTCGCGGCCGCGCCCGCCTGATCAGCCCGATCACGTCGAGGTGAGCTGCTCGAAGAGGTAGTAGAGCGCCAGCAGGAACTGCAGCGCCAAGGCCAGCAGCGGGACGACGAACGAGACGCCGATCGTGACCGAATAGAACAACGTCCCGATCGAGAAGCGCGCGATCGAGCGCCGCTCGGCCGCTCGATCGCCGATCGGTGCCGCGAGCAACCGCCCGCCGCGCACCGCGTGCGCCCACATCAGGCTGAACGCGATCGCCGCGAAGGTGAGCGTCGCGCTGTAGAGGGCCTCGGCGATCTTGCCGTCCCACGACGACCCGTCGAGATGGCGCGACACGAGCGCGGTCGGGAAGGGCAGCAATGACGTCCACAGCAGTAGCAGCAGGTTCAGGAACAACAGCGGGCGGTCGGCGCGCACGATCTGCTTGAACATCGAGTGATGGTTGACCCACATGATGCCGATGACGAAGAAGCTGGTCAGGTATCCCGCGAACTGAGGCCACTCGTGCAGCAGGTCGTGCCACAGCCCGTCGCCGGTGCCGTCCGGCACATGGAGTTCGAGGACCAGCAGCGTGATCGCGATGGCGAACACGCCGTCGCTGAACGCTTCGACGCGATCGGTGTCGGTGCGCGCGTCCGCGTCGCCCTGCGTCATGCAGGCACCCTGCCACAGGCCGCCGGGCTGTGGTTGACTCCCGGGGCACGACGTATCAACCTGCGGTCCGGACGACTCCTGACCTCAGAAGTTGAACCGAGCAGCGGGGGGGACGCATGGCGAAGCTATGCGCAGGACTGACCATGTTCGCGGTGTCCGGCCTGATCGTCGGCATGGTGACCGCACCGGCGGACGCGGCCGTTCGGCACGCTGCACCGGCCGACTCGGGCAAGCATGCGGTGCCCGGTGACTTCGACGGCGACGGGCGCAGCGACCTGGCGATCGGCGTGCCCGGCACGAACACGGTCCGCGTGAGCTATACGCACGCGAAACCGCACGGCTCGTCCACGGTGAACCTCAAGCCCGGTGCGCAGGCGAAGAAGAACATGAACTTCGGCACCACGCTGGCGACCGGCGATGTCAACGGCGACGGTTATGCCGACCTCGCGGTCGCGGCACCGCAGTTCACCAACAAGAAGTACGTCGGCGCAGTGTTCGTCTTCGAGGGATCGGCCGCCGGCCTGCGTCCCACGCCGCAGGTGATCGTCGACCGGACACCCAAGGACTCGGACATCGACTCGGTGAACGAGTTGGCCGAGACGATCGGCGACGCGAACGGCGACAAGTACGCCGACCTGGTCACGGCATCGAGCGCCGGCGTGTTCGTCTTCCACGGCTCGGCGCACGGTGTGCATGCCGCCGACAAGACCAAGGTCAACGTGTCCGACGGCGAATCGGTCGCGCTGGCCGACGTCAACGGCGACGGTCACCCCGAACTCGTGGTCGGACGCTCGATCGGTGGAATCAAGAATCACGGCGACGTCTACGGAGAAATCGACATCTTCAAGG
>DASXJN010000127.1:0-2873 GCA_036497365.1 Jatrophihabitantaceae bacterium
TCTACGCGGCCGGCCAGTCGACGCGCATGGTCGCGAGCGCCTCGGTGGTCAAGACGCTCATCGCGACGAGGCTCATCCTGCGGGGCAAGCTGCACGGCCACAACAAGTCGCTCGCACACATCATGATCACCGGATCGGACAACGACGCCGCCCAGCAGCTGTATCCGAAAGTCGGCGGTGATCGACTCGTCCCGCTGCTCGAGAAGCACTACCACCTGACCGGGCTCGGCGCGCCGCCACTGACGGCCGGGGTCTGGGGCGCGACACGACTCACCGCCGCCGGAATGGCCGCGTTCTATGCAGCCGTCCGGCACGACCGCCGCGTCTGGCCGTGGCTGTCCGCTGCGATGCATGCCTACCACCGCACGAGCACATCGGGTGAACCGAACACGTTCGGCATCGCCGCCGCGGCGCCGAAGTCCGGTGTGAAGAACGGCTGGGTTCTCGACCACGAGCCGGACCGGCCGGTGCGGACCCAGATCAACACCACCGGCTTCGTCGATCACGACCGCTATGCCGTCGCGATCTTCAGCCGCGGGCCGACCTCGATGTACTACCGGGCCGGTGAGCGGGTCGTCTCCGACGAAGCAACGCTGGTCGCTCCGCACGGACATCTCACCCCGTTGCCCGCGCCGCACGTGCAGCGGCTGAGCAAGGGCTCGGGGCCGACGGCGGGCGGCCAGCGGCTCACCATCCTGGGCGCTCATTTCCGCGACGTCCGCACCGTGTACTTCGGCACTCGCGCCGCACGGATCGTCTCGGCGGGCGGGCGCCGGCTCGATGTGGTCGTGCCGAGGCAGCATCGCGGCCGGGTCGCCGTCCGAGTCGTCGGCGGCTACGGCACGTCGGCAAAGACGCCTGCCGACCACTACCGCTACGTGCACAGCCGTCCGAGCACGACGCGGCGTACGGTCACCCCATGACGATCAAGCTCGTGGTCCTGTACGCGCAACCAGACGATCCGGACGCGTTCGACGCGCACTATCTCGGCGTGCACGGACCGCTCGTTCTGAAGATCCCCGGTTTGGCGCGCTTCGAAGGTGCGCGGTTCGTCGCTGCGCCGGACGGCGGTGACCAGCCGTACTTCCGCATCGCGGAGCTGCACTTCGCCGATCAGGCCGCGCTCGAGGCAGGGCTCGGCTCGGACGAGGGAAAGGCGACGGCGGCGGACTACCAGCAGATCGCGCCCGCCGGCTCGCGCATGTTCGTCGCTGCCGTGGACGGCTGACCGCTACGAGGCCAGCGTCTCGATGAAGTCCGTCGTGAAACGCGCTGTCAGCTCGGGATGTTCGAACTGCGGCACGTGACCGCAGTCGTCGAGCACGACCGACTTCGCGTGCGGCAGCGCTTCGCTGACGAACCTGCCGAACCCCGCCGGCACGAGCACGTCCCGGTCGCCCCACAAGAACAACGCCGGGGCCTGCAGCGAGGGCAGCCGGTCCCAGAAGCCGGTGTCGCCGAACGGTTCGTCGAGATAGACGTGCCGTAGCGCCGAGAACGTAGCCAGCCGGTTCGCGCGCATGCCCAGCACGCGCGCGAACTCGTCCATGGCCGAGTCGTACCAACTCGACGGCAAGCGGGACGGATCCGCGAACAGGCTGCGCAGTCCACGCATGGCCACCGCGCGGGGCAGTTTGAGCGGCAGCGTCACCAGGTTGTCCGGCACCAGCCGAACGAACGGCACGAACTGGCGGTTCTTCCGGAACGCGAGCGCCGGGCAGAGGAGCACCAGACCGCGCACCAGATCCGGGAAGTCGAGGGCGGTCTGTAGCGAGGTGCGTCCGCCGAGGCTGTTCCCGACCAGCACGACCGGTTGGTCGCAGGTCTCGCGCAGGAACGCGCCGAGCCAACGACCCAGGTAGCCGGCGCCGTACGCCGTGGCAGGAGCTTGCGTGCCGCCGTGCCCGGGCAGGTCGGGCGCCAGCACGCGGTACCGGCTGGACAGCGCCGGGATCAGCGGCAGCATCGACGCGTTGGTGGCCGACAGTCCGTGCACCAGCACGACGGGCGGCGCCGCGGGCGGACCGGACTCGAGGTAGAAGGTCTCGATCCCCTCGGCGCGGACCGACCGGGTGTAGGTGCGGCTGTCGTCGTCCGGATCGCCGGGGAACAGGCCGTCGAGCTGCAACGCGAGCGCGAGGTTCCCGCGGACGGTCAGGTCGCCGCCGAGGAACGCCTCCACGCCGCTGCGCGTGCCGGCGACGACGTCGTGCAGCACCGGGAGAGACGCCCGCACTGTCGTCGTCGCGCTGTGCGGGCTGCCGCGGCGTGCCGACATGCGGCCCTGCTCGACATCGACGGTCCACGTCGCCAGGCCACCCGCGGTGAACAGGATCGTCGCGGTCGTGTCGGCCAGCAGCGGGGAGTAGAGGCCCAACAATCGCTTGCGCAGTAGCGGCAGCAGATCGTTGTCGACCACCCGTCCATCCTTACATCGCAGCTGTGATTAGGCTTCCTCCGTGCCCGATTTGGACCGTGACGGTGACGTTTATCTGCTCGACCTCGGTGACACCGAGAACCGGTTCCACCCGGATTGGCTGGTCGAGGTGCAGGCGCACCTGACCACCATCGAGGGCGCGGACGGCCCGCGTGCCTTGGTCACGACCGCGCGGGGCAAGTTCTTCTCGAACGGTCTGGACCTCGACTGGCTGTCGGAGCACGGTGACCGCTTCTTCGACTACGTCATCGACGTGCATGCACTGCTCGCCCGGATCCTCGCGATCCCCGTGCCCACGGTCGCAGCGGTGCAGGGGCATGCGTTCGCGGGCGGCGGCATGCTCGCGCTCGCCCACGACTTCCGTGTGATGCGGGCCGATCGGGGGTTCTTCTGCCTGCCTGAGGTGAACATCAACATCCCGTTCTCGCGCGGCATG
>DASXJN010000128.1:0-2874 GCA_036497365.1 Jatrophihabitantaceae bacterium
CGGTTCCGCACCCCCGGCGGCGACCAGGTCGACTCGATCCTCGGGCCGGAGATGAAGTCGACGGGCGAGGTGATGGGTTTCGACGCGACCTTCGGCATGGCGTTCGCGAAGTCACAGGCGGCTGCATACAGCGGTGCACTGCCGACCAAGGGAACCGTGTTCGTCAGCATCGCCAATCGCGACAAGCGTGCGGTGATCTTCCCGGTGAAGCGGCTCTACGACCTCGGCTTCCGGGTGATGGCGACCGCCGGTACCGCGCAGGTGCTGCGCCGCAACGGTGTCGACGTCGAGGTGGTCGGCAAGTTCAGCGACGGACCGGGCAACGTGGTCGAGAAGATCCTGGCCGGCGAGGTCGACCTCGTCCTGAACACGCCCTGGGGATCGGGTGCACCCCGGGTGGACGGCTACGAGATCCGCACTGCCGCGGTGACGGCCGGCATCCCCTGCCTGACCACCGTCCAGGCGGCCGCGGCCGCGGTGCAGGGCATCGAAGAGATTTCGCGCGGCGACATCCGCGTCCGATCGCTGCAGGACCTGCACAAGCAACTCACCGAATGGCGGAACGGATGACTTGGCCCCGCTGCAGGGCGACACGCCGCGAAACTCCCTGCAGGGAGGCCAAGTGACCGTTGTTCAGGAGCGCACCGAGATCTTCGCGATCCAGACCGTGGGGGAGTACCTCCAGTTCACCGTGGTCGCGCCGAACATCGCACGCGACGCGAAGCCGGGCCAGTTCGTCGCGGTCGCGGTCGGCGGCGAGAACACCGGCATGATCCTGCGCCGCGCCTTCGCCCTCTACAGCGCGACACCCGGCGGTGAGTTCGCCGGCACGATCCAGTTCGTCGTCGCCGAACACGGCGCCGGCACGCGTTGGCTCACGCAGCGCCGCGCCGGCGACCTGCTCGACATCGTCGGTCCGCTCGGCACGCCGTTCCCAGTGCCCTCCGGCCCGTCGCCGGCCGTGCTCGTGGGGGGCGGCTACGGCACCGCACCGCTCATCCCGCTGGCGCAGACACTGCTCGCGAACGGGTCGCCGGTCGAGGTCATCCTCGGTGCCTCGACGGCCGGACGGCTGTTCGGCGAACTGGTCGCCAAGCGCAGCGTCGGCGCGGTCACCGTGACCACCGATGACGGCAGCGCCGGCGAGCAGGGCATGGTCACCGATGTGCTGCCCGCCGCGATCGAGCGGATCGGTGCCGAGATCGTCTACGCGTGCGGGCCGATGCCGATGTTGCGCGCGGTCGGCGAGATCGCCCGGGCGCACTCGATCCGCGCGCAGGTCGCGGTCGAAGAGGCGATGGCCTGCGGCATCGGGGTGTGCATGACGTGCGTGCTGCCGGTTCGCGGGGACGACGGCAAGACCCGCTTCGTGCGTTCGTGCGTGGACGGCCCGGTCTTCGACGCCGACCGCGTCCGCTGGGCCGATGTCGGGTCACTTCCGGCCGATCTTGTCGGTGCCGACGCGATGGGAGGTCATTAGCGCCATGGCCGATCTCACGACCACCCTCGGCCCGCTGACACTGCCGAATCCGGTGCTGACCGCGTCCGGCTGCTCGGCGGCCGGCCGCGAACTGAACCAGTTCTTCGATGTCGCCGATCTCGGGGCGGTCGTCACCAAGTCGATCATGACCTGGCCGCGGTCCGGACGGCCGACGCCGCGCATGGCCGAGACCCACAGCGGCATGCTCAACTCGATCGGGCTGCAGGGACCCGGCATCGACTCGTTCATCGCCAACGATCTCGCCTGGCTGGCCGAGCACAACGCCCGCACGGTGGTCTCGATCGCCGGCTCGCACACCGACGAGTACGTCGAGCTGGCTCGCAAACTCGCCGGTCATCCCGCCGTCGCGATGCTCGAGGTCAACATCTCGTGCCCGAACGTCGAGAGCCGCGGTCAGGTCTTCGCGTGCGACGCGATCGCGGCATCTCGCGTGATCGGCGCGGTGCGCCGCGCGGCCGACCCGGAACAGCCGGTGTTCGCGAAGCTCTCGCCGGACGTCACCGACATCGCCCACATCGCACGGGCGTGCGCGGACGCCGGCGTCGACGGGTTCTCACTGATCAACACACTGCTCGGCATCGTCATCGACACCGACACGCTGCGTCCGGCGTTGGGCGGGGTGACCGGCGGCCTGTCCGGACCGGCGATCCGTCCGGTCGCGGTGCGATGCGTCTGGCAGGTGCGCAATGCCCTGCCACACCTGCCGATTCTCGGCATGGGCGGTATCCGCTCCGGACTCGATGCCCTCGAGTTCGTGCTCGCCGGTGCGTCCGCGGTATCCGTCGGCACGGCGGTGTTCGGCGACCCGTCGGCACCGGTACGCGTGCTCGCCGAGCTCGAGCAGGCGTTGGACGAGCGCGGCTTCTCCTCACTCGCGGACGCGGTCGGCTACGCGCACCTGTCCGACGAGGAACGTCTCGAGAAACGGAAGATCCCGACCGGATGAGTTTCGGCAAGCGGCTCAGTGCGACCTTGGACGAACGAGGCTCGCTCTGCGTCGGCATCGACCCGCACCCCGCACTGCTCGAGGCCTGGCGGCTGCCCGACGACGCGTACGGGCTCGCGATGTTCGCCGAGACGTGCGTCGCGGCCTTCGCCGACCTCGTCGCGGTCGTGAAGCCGCAGTCGGCGTTCTTCGAGAGCTACGGAGCGGCCGGCATCGCCGTGCTCGAGCGCACCGTGCGCGCCTGCCGCCAAGCGGGCGCGCTCGTGGTGCTCGACGTCAAGCGGGGAGACATCGGCTCCACGATGGCGGCCTACGCGCGTGCCTACCTCGGCCCTGCGGCACCGCTCGCGGCCGACGCGATCACGGCCAGCCCGTACCTCGGCGTCGGCGCCCTGACGCCGGCCTTCGACCTGGCCGAGCAGCACGA
>DASXJN010000129.1:0-13857 GCA_036497365.1 Jatrophihabitantaceae bacterium
GTCGTTCTCGGCCGGGGCGTAGCCGTAGCCCTTGCGGGTGACGCAATGCACGATCACCGGGCCGTCGAACCCGCGCGCCATCTCGAAGGCGCGCTGGAGGGCGTCGACGTCGTGCCCGTCGACCGGGCCGACATATTTCAGGCCGAGATCCTCGAACATGCCTTGCGGGGCGACGAGATCTTTGATGCCGCGCTTCATGCCGTGCAGCGCGTCATAGATCGGCGCGCCGAGTACCGGGGTGCGGCCCAGGGTGGTCTTGACCCGGCCGAGCATCTTCTCGTATCCGGGACGCAGCCGCAGCCCGGACAGGTGCTCGGCCAGTCCGCCGATGGTCGGCGAATACGACCGGCCGTTGTCGTTCACCACGATGATCACCGGACGGTCGCCCGCAGCGATGTTGTTCAGTGCCTCCCAGCACATGCCGCCGGTCAGCGCGCCGTCGCCGACCACGGCCACGACCGGGCGTCGCTCGTCGCGGACGGCGAACGCCTTGGACAGCCCGTCTGCGTACGACAGCGCGGTGGAGGCGTGCGAGTTCTCGATCCAGTCGTCCGCGCTCTCGGCACGGCTCGGATAGCCGGAGATGCCACCGGTCTGGCGCAGGGTGCCGAACCGGCCCGCGCGTCCGGTGAGGATCTTGTGGACGTAGGCCTGGTGACCCACGTCGAACAGGATCGGCTCGGTCGGCGAGTCGAAGCTCAGATGCAGTGCGATGGTCAGCTCGACCGCACCGAGGTTGGGACCGAGGTGACCACCGGTACGCGACACGGTCTGCACGAGCAGGTCGCGGATCTCGGCCGCGATCAGGGTCAGTTCTTCTCGGCTGAGGGCGCGCAGGTCAGCCGGGGAGGCGACCCGTTCCAGAACGAGACTCACCCGGCCAGCGTACGGGTAACGGGGTGTCCGTGTACCTGCCTACATCAACTAGCGGGCTCCGTGTCGGGGTTCACGCGGTCCGGTCCCGGCTCGAGAAGTGCCACGCATTCGACGTGCTGGGTCATCGGGAATGCATCGAACGCGCACAATGTCCGTAGCTGCCACCCGGCGCGGACGGCCGCCGCGACATCACGCGCCAAGGTGGCCGGATCGCAGGACACGTAGCCCACGCACCGCGGCCGCAACGCGAGCAGCGCAGCCATCGTTGCCGCGCCCGCACCGGCCCGCGGCGGGTCGAGCACGGCCACGTCCGGACGCAGTTCGAGGCTGCCCAGGGTGGCCGGGTCGACGCGCCCGCGCACGACCTGCGCCCAGGGCCGCTCCTCGAGGTTCCGTGTGGCGTCGGCCACCGCCGGTGCGGCGGACTCGATGCCGAGCACCCGTCCGGTCGGCCCGACGGCGTCGGCCAGCACGGAGGTCAGCGGCCCCGCGCCGGCGTACAGATCGAGCACCGTCTCGCCCGGTTGGGGTCGCACGGCGGCCAGCAGCGCATCTGCGAAGGTCGGCAGCGCGGCCGGATGCACCTGCCAGAAGCCGCTCGCGCTCACCTCCAGGCGCCGGCCGCCCACCTCGTGTTCCAGGCGCTCCGGGCCGTGCACCAGCTCGATCCGGTCCGGCGGACGGCGGCCGCGCGCCTGCCGGCCGGGCCCCGGACGGCGGGCCAGGACGGCCACGGCTCCCCCATCGCCGAGCGCCGACTCGACCGCGATCGCTCCGTCCGGCGGCGCCGGGGCGGTGTCGACACCCGGGGCGCCGAGCGGGCAGACGGTCACCGGCTCGACTTCGTGCGACCGGTGCCGGTGCAGGCCGACGGTGCCGTCGGGCCCGACCGCGAAGCTGACCCGGGTGCGCCAGCCGAGCAGCCCGCCCGGCAGCTCGGCCACCTCGTCGAGGTCCAGCTCGATGCTGGCGACGCGCGCGAACTGCTCGCGGATCACGGCCGCCTTCAGTCGCCGCTGCGCGGCGCCCGACGCGTGCTGCCAGTCGCAGCCACCGCAGCGTCCCGGTCCGGCGTGCGGACACGGCGCCGCAACGCGGTCCGGCGACGCGACGAGGATCTCGACCGCGTCGGCACGGCAGAATCCGCCGCCCGCGTCCTCAGTGACGCGGGCCGTTACCCGCTCGCCCGGCAGCGCGTGCCGGACGAACACGACCCGGCCCTCGGCTCGGGCCACGCAGAACCCGCCGTGCCCTGGTGCGCCGACCTCGAGGTCGAGGAGCCGACCCGACCAGTCAGTCACGGCCCGCCGACGTGCGCGACGCCTCGGCCGGGTCTTCGGAAGCCGCGTCGGTCGGCGTCGGCAGCGGTGGGGTTCGCGGCGCGGTCTTGTACCGCGCGGGCGCCGCCGGCCCGTCCGGGCGGGCGAGCACCCGCTCCTCGGCGGCCGAGCTCGAGTCGAGCTGCCACGGCACGCTGGTGACCATCACCCCGGGCTGGAACAGCAGCCGGCCCTTGAGCCGAAGCGCCGACTGGTTGTGCAGCAGCTGCTCCCACCAGTGCCCGACGACGTACTCCGGGATGAACACGCTGACGATGTCTCGCGGCCGGTCTTCACGCAGCGACTTGATGTAGCCGATGATCGGCCGGGTCACTTCCCGGTACGGCGACTCGAGCACGGTCAGCGGCACCGGCAGGTTGTGTTTCTCCCACTCGGCCATCAGCCGTCTCGTGTCGTCCTTGTCGACGTTGACCGTAAGCGCGGTCAGCGTGTCGGGGCGGGTCGCCTTCGCGAACGCGAGTGCTCGCAGGGTGGGCTTGTGGACCTTCGACACCAGGACGACGACATGGTTGCGCGAAGGCAGCGTCAGGCCGGCGTCTTCGGCACTCGCCAATTCCTCGGACACCCGGGTGTAGTGCTTGTTGATGCCTCGCATGATCGCGTAGAGGATCGGCATCGCGATCAGCACGAGGTAGGCGCCCTTGGTGAACTTCGTGATGATGACGATGATGAGGACGACGCCGCTCAGCGATGCGCCGAATCCGTTGATCAGCCGCGAGCGCATGATCCGCTTTCGTTCGCGCGTCTCGGTCTCGGTCTTGAGCAAACGGTTCCAGTGCCTGACCATGCCGGTCTGGCCGAGGGTGAACGACGTGAACACGCCGATGATGTAGAGCTGGATCAGCCGCGTGACGTCGGCCTTGTAGATCGCGATCAAGATGCCGGCCACGATCGCCAGCGCGATGATGCCGTTGCTGTACGAGAGCCGGTCGCCGCGGTTGTTCAGCTGCCCCGGCAGGTTCTTGTCGCGGGCGAGAATCGCGCCGAGTAGCGGGAACCCGTTGAACGCGGTGTTGGCGGCCAGCACCAGGATCAGCGCGGTCGCCGCCTGGATGTAGAAGAAGCCGATCGAGTGCGGGCCGCCGAACACCGCACCGGCGACCTGCGCGATCACCGTCCGTTGCGGCTGGTGGCCGCAGTTGGTCGGGGCGTTGACGAAGTGGCAGCTGCTCTGGGTGGGGTCGGTGATGTGCACCTTGGCGACCAGCGCGAGCATCGTGATGCCGGCGAACATCGTCACCGCGATCGAACCCATCGCCACGAGAGTGAGCTGCGCGTTGCGCGACTTCGGCTCCTTGAACGCCGGTACCCCATTGGCGATCGCCTCGACACCGGTCAGCGCCGTGCAACCGGACGAGAACGCGCGTAGCGCGAAGAACAGCAGGGCGAAGAAGGCCAGGTTGCCGTACCCGGGATGTGCAGCCACGTGGTACTTCGCGCTCTCGGACACCGGTGCGTCGCCGATGACCATCCGGATCAGCCCGGTGCCGATCATGATGAACACGCCGGTCGCGAACAGGTAGGTGGGGGCGGCGAAGGCCAGCCCGGCCTCACGCAGCCCGCGCAGGTTGACCGCGGCCAGCAGCACGACGAAACCCAGGGCCATCAAGACCCGCGACTCGTGCAGCGACGGCACTGCCGAGATGATGTTGTCGACGCCGGACGAGACCGACACCGCAACGGTCATCACATAGTCGACGAGCAGTGCGCTTGCCACGATCACCCCGGCCGGCTTGCCGATGTTCTTCGTGGCGACTTCGTAGTCGCCGCCGCCGGTCGGGTAGGCGCGGACCAGTTGCCGGTACGACAGCACGACCGCGCCCATCAGCACGACGACCGCAAGGGCCACCCACGGCGCCAGATACAGGAACGCGGTGCCGCCGAGGGTGAGCACGAGCAGGATCTCCTGCGTCGCGTACGCCACGCTGGACAGCGCGTCGCTGGCGAAGATCGGCAGGGCGAGCCGCTTGGCCAGCAAGGTGTGCCCGGCACGCTCGGTCGAGACCGGGCTGCCGATGATCACCCGCTTGAGCACGCGCGTCAACAAAGCCACAAAGCCGCAGGATACGCACTTGCTCCGGCGGTGGGAGCACCCGCCGCGCGCGCGGGCCGGACTGACGGTGCGTCCGTTACCCGGACGAGGTAGCGTCCCGCTCGCGGGAGCGTCCTGTCGGAGGAGATGTCGTGCATATCGTCGTCATGGGATGCGGGCGTGTGGGCTCGTCCCTCGCTCTCCAGCTCGTGAAACGCCAGCAGAGCGTTGCCGTCATCGATCAGGACCCGCACGCCTTCCGCCGGCTGGGGGACGACTTCGCCGGCAAGATCATCAAGGGCGTCGGCTTCGACCGAGAGACTCTGATCTCAGCGGGGATCGAGGACGCCGACGCATTCGCCGCGGTCAGCAGCGGCGACAACTCGAACATCATCGCCGCGCGCGTCGCGCGCGAGACCTTCGCCGTGCAGCGCGTCGTGGCTCGCATCTACGACCCGAAGCGCGCCGAGGTGTACGAGCGGCTCGGCATTCCGACCGTCGCGACCGTGCCGTGGACCGCGAGCCGGTTGCTCAGGGCGGTGCTCGGCGAGTGGACGGCCGAGGCGTGGCGCGACCCGTCCGGCGCCGTGGCCATGCTGCACGTCACCCCGGACGAGGGCTGGGTCGGGCACTCGCTGGCCGACTTCGAGTCCGCCACCGGGTCGCGGGTCGGCCTGCTGACCCGCTTCGGCGTCGGGGAGCTGCCCAAGACCGACCAGCTGCTCCAGGCCGGTGACTCGTTGCACGTGCTGACGCCGGAGGATCACGTCGTGGTCGTGCGCCAGGTCGCCGGCGCCGCACCCGAGGGGGCAACGCGATGAGGGTCGCCATCGCCGGGGCCGGCGCGGTCGGCCGCTCGATCGCCCGCGAACTGCTGCAGAACAACCACGAAGTGCTGCTCATCGACAAGGAGCCCGCCAAGATCATCCCGGACCGGATCCCCGGCGCGGAGTGGTACGAGGGCGACGCCTGCGAGGTCGCGAACCTCGAAACGGCCGATCTCGAGTCCTACGACGTCATGGTCGGCGCGACCGGCGATGACAAGGTCAACCTCGTCGTGTCGCTGCTGGCCAAGACCGAGTTCTCCGTGCGCCGCGTCGTCGCGCGGATCAACCACCCGTCCAACGAGTGGCTGTTCACCGAGGCGTGGGGTGTCGACCACGCGGTGTCGACCCCGCGGGTGCTGGCTGCGCTCGTCGAGGAAGCGGTCGAGATCGGCGACGTGGTGCGGCTGTTCGGGCTGCGCGAGGGCCAGGCCAACCTGGTCGAGGTCACGCTGCCCGACAGCGCAGCGGTGGCCGGCAAGTGCATGCGCGACCTCGAGCTGCCCAAGGACGCCGCGCTGGTGGCGATCATCCGCGGCAACCGGGTGATCACGCCCACGCCCGAGGAACCGGTCGAGTCGGGTGACGAACTGCTGTTCGTCGCGCTACCGGAGGCCGAGGCCTCGATCCGGAGTGCTGTCATCGGCTGACGGCCGGCCCGGAGCGCCGCTCGTCGGGTCCGCGTGCTCGTCGGCATCTTCTGTCGCAGCGAGTTCGTCGGTGATCTTGGCGCGCATACCGTGCCGCGCCCGGCGCACTATCCAGTAGCCCGAACCGACGGCGGCGATGTAGAGCGGATAGCCCATCGCGACGCGGGCGAACGCGAGCCAACCGGTCGCGTTCTCGTGGTACAGCGTCGCCTGCACGACGCCGCGCGCGAGGAACAGCACCGTGGCGATGAGCGTCGCCCACGTGTAGGCGCGCAGCAGCTGCCGCCGCCGGTACCACGGCCGGCCCGGCTGGTCCGGATCGTCCGGCGACGGGTCGAGGAACTCCCACAGCAGCCCGATCAGCGGCCGGCGCGCCGCGATGGACACGGCGAACGGCACGGCGTAGATGAAACTGCCCCAGATGCCGAGCAGGAAGTAGCCGCGCGCCTGCCCGGTGCGCGCCGCGATGAGCGCGGCGACGACGACGGCGAACAATCCGGTGACCGCCTGCTGCACGGACTGCTTGCGGGCCAGCCGGTAACCGGCGAGCGCGACGCCGGCGCCGACGGCGGCGAAGATGGCCGGACGCAGCCCGGCAGTGGCATTGACGATCACGAACACGACGGGCGGCAGCGCGGTGATGAGCGTGCCCGTCCAGCCGCCGATGCTGTCCAGCAGCTGCTTGCGATAGGTCTCGCGCAGTTCCGCCCGCCTGTCGTCGGCAGGCCGGCTGTCGCTCACTGGCAAATCACTGCAGTTCGTACCACGGGTTGTAGATCGCGAGCGCACCGTTGTGCACGCCGACCCGGCCGCGGGCCAGCAGCTTGCGGCCCGGCTCGATGCCCGCGATACGGCGCCGGCCCAACCAGACCAGCTGGATCTGGCAGGAGCCGTCGAACAGCTCCGCCTCGAGCACCGGCACGTTCGCGGTGGGGTTGAACTTCACCGACCGGACCCGGCCGCCGACCACGGTCGTCTCGCCACGCTCGACGTCCTTGAGCTTGGCGCACGGCAGCCGCTCGACCTCGGACTCGAGCTCGGCCGCGTCGAGACGGTGCGTGCTCGCCGTCAGGCGATGACGCAAGGACATCCGGGAACCCACGACTCCAGGGTAACCGCCGCGATCGACTCGTCCTAGCGCTACGCGTCGTCCTCGCCGGTCTGAAGTTCGGGCGGCAGCACGACGTCCTTCGGCAGGGTCAGCGGCACCGGATCGCGTACCGGGAGCGGGTCGTTGCCGCGCACCACGATCACGTTGCGCAACGCGTCCTCGAACCGCTTGCCCTTGGCCGGGTCGGACGGCGGCCCGACCAGCATCGCGCGCAGGAACCAGCGCGGGCCGTCGACGCCGATGAACCGGACGGGGACGCGTCCGCCGTCGGCGGGGATCGTGCCGGTGAGCTCGGTGCCGAACGCGCCGTTCGCGCGCTCGGCCGGATTGCCCCGCTGACCTTTGAGCGAGTCGGCGATCTCGGCGCGGACTTCGTCCCAGATGCCTTCGTTGCGCGGCGCGGCGAACAGGCCGAGCTGCATGCTGCCCTGCGGCGAGGCGAGCGTGGCGCTCACCACCTGCTGTGCCTCGTTCACCTCGACCTGCAGGTCAAGGCCGGTGCCCACCGGGATGCGCAGCGCGCCCAGGTCCGCTCGCGCGACCTCGTCCTCGGGTGCGTCGCGCTCGTCCCAGGGGCCGGTCGTCGTGTTCGGCTCGTCCCGGATCCGGGTCTCCCACGGCGGTGTCGCATCGAGCTTGGCGCGCTCGACGTTCTCGCGGCTGCGCTTGGGTTTGCGTCCTAGCGCCACTAGCGTCCGTCCTCCTTCAGCAGTACGGCTGCGCCGCCCGTCGAGCCGTGCCCGCCCGAGCCGCGCTCGGACGAGGGCAGCTCGTCCACCTCGACGAACGTCGCCCGCTCGACCCGCTGGATGACCAGCTGCGCGATCCGTTCGCCGCGGGACAAGTGCAAAGTCTCACGCACATCATGGTTGATCACGATGACCTTGATCTCACCGCGGTAGCCCTCGTCGATGGTGCCGGGCGCGTTCACCAGGCCGAGCCCGGCACGCGCCGCGAGCCCGGACCGGGGATGGACGAACGCCGCGTACCCCGCCGGCAGGGCGATCGCGAGACCGGTCGGGAGCACCGCACGCTCGCCGGGCGCCAGTGCGAGATCGTGCGCAGCCACGATGTCCGCGCCGGCATCGCCGGGCAACGCGTACACCGGCAACGGCAACTCCCGGTCCAGGCGCTGGACGAGCACGCGCACGTCCGGTTGCTCGTCGCCGTGCTCCACGGGCGGCAACGCTACCCTCGCCCACTACCCTCGATTACGTGGCTCCCAGCGACTCGTCCGGTCCGTCCTCAGGTGACGCGTCGCGCCCGAGCACGACACCCGCGACACCGGGCGTGCTCTACCGCGAGTCGCTGCGCACGCCGATCTGGTGGTACGGGGTCGCGCTGATCGTCGCCGCGTTGCTGGCGGGCGAATTCCACATCAGCGGGCTGCAACTGACCGACTGGCTCTCGTTCGGCATCCTGCTGCCGCTCTCGCTCGTCCTTACCTGGGCCTTCGGTCGCGGCCGGCTCGAGATCGCCCGCGGCGAACTGTGGGTGCGCGGCGCGCACATCCCGCTCAAGGAGATCAGCGGCGCCGTCGCGCTCAACGCCGAGACGCTGCGACGCGTCGTCGGCCGCGAGGGCGATCCGGCGGCCTTCATCTCGATCCGTCCGTGGATCGGGCCGGGCGTGCAGCTCTGGCTCGATGACCCGGACGACCCCACGCCGTACTGGATCGTCTCGACGCGGCATCCGCAGCAGGTGGTCGACGTGGTGCGCCACTACGCTGCGGCCTCATGACCGCGTCGACCGCCACTCCCCCGGACACGCCGAACGAGCACGGCCGCCGCTTCGCCGGCAAGACCGCCATCGTCACCGGTGCCAGCCGCGGCATCGGGCTGGCGATCGCGGCACGCATCGTGCAGGAGGGCGGCCGCGTCGTCGTCACCGCGCGGAAGCCGGAAGGGCTCGAGGACGCCGTGGCCCAGCTCGGCGGCCCCCAGGTGGCGGTGCCCGTCGCCGGCCGTGCCGACGATGCCGAGCACCAGGCCGAGGCGCTCGACCGCGTGGTGCGCGAGTTCGGGCGGCTCGACGTGCTGGTCAACAACACCGGGGTCAACCCGGCCTACGGACCGTTGACCAAGATCGAAGAGGGCGCTGCCCGCAAGATCATGGACGTGAACGTGCTCGCGGCCCTGTCGTGGACACGCCAGGCGCTGGAGGCCGGGCTCGGCGCGGACGGGCACGGCGCGATCGTCAACGTGGCCTCGGTCGCCGGCCTGCACCCGGCGCCGGGCATCGCGTACTACGGGGTGAGCAAGTCGGCGCTGATCGGGTTGACCATGCAGCTCGCCGCCGAACTTGCGCCGCGGGTGCGGGTCAACGCGGTCGCGCCGGCGGTGGTGAAGACCCGCTTCGCCGCGGCGCTCTACGAGCAGGACGAGGACAAGGCCGCGAGTGCCTATCCGCTGGGCCGCCTCGGCGAGCCCGAGGACATCGGCGCCGCCGTCGCCTTCCTCGCCAGCACCGACGCCGCCTGGTTGACCGGTCAGACCCTGGTCATAGACGGCGGCATGTCGCTCAAAGTGAGCCTGTAAGCGCCCCGGAACCCCTCCAAGATCAAGAAGCCCGAATCGTCGACATCCAACGGTTCAGCTCTCTTGATCAAGCAGGGGTGGTCATAGGCGTAGGACAACAACGCGTGGTGACCACCCTTAGGTGATCACCACGCGATGAGCTTGCGCGAAGAGCCGAACGCATCGCGGCGGAGCCGCGGGATCGGCTGCGAGACGGCCCCGGAGGGAGCCAGATCGCAGTCGATGGCGTTCGGGGCGACTGTGCTTGGTCAGCACCCCTAGGGGCGCTGACTAAGCACAGTCGCGGCAGATGAGTCGGCCGCCCTTTTCTCTCGCTAGGCGGCTGCGGTGGTGCACGAGGAAACAACTCGCGCAGGTGAATTCGTCGTCCTGCTTGGGCAGGACCCGGACGGTGAGCTCTTCGCCGGACAGGCTGGACAGGTCTGCGCCCGGCAGTTCCAGTGACTCGTTGAGTTCGGTCTCGTCCACGTCGATCGACCCGGACTGGGCTTCGGCGCGGCGCGCCTTCAGCTCCTCGAGCGAGTCTTCGCCCATCTCGTCGACTTCACCACGACGCGGGGCGTCGTAGTCGGTGGCCATCTACTGTTCAACTCCCTCTACGGGTTGTTAGCGTTGTGCTTGTCTGTGGTGTGGTTGCTATCCGGCGCGTGCAACGCACTAGTTCCGCATTTTGTGCCCGAGTTCGGCTGTGAGTTCACTCCCGGTGACAGATCTCGCCGAACATCCTGGCCGCGGAACGGTACCGCGCACAGATTTCACCGCAACGCTGGGGCGGCGCTCCGCATTTCCGTCCCCGGCGTGGCCTAGTCTGTCCGAACTCTGTCCGAACGGTGCAGCGCACCACCGACCTCTCCGAACCCAGGTAGGCACTTCGCGGATGACCGCCCCATGACCGCTCCTGAACGACGGCGGCCGCTGCCCGCACTGGCCTTCATCGGCGCACTGTCCCTCTTGACCGCGCTGGTGTGGTTCCGTGTCCTGCACCGCAGCGACGGCACCCCGCCGGCGACCACGTCGTCGTCGACCCACTCGGCGTGTCCCAGCCCGTCGCCGTCCTCCTCGACGCCCCCGGCGCCCCCGACGGTGCTCCCCGTGTCGCACAAGGTATCGGTCATCGTGCTGAATTCGACGAACCGCAACGGCATCGCCGGCGCCACCACGAAGGTGCTGCGCAAGGACGGCTTCGTGACCGGCAAGGCCACAGATGATTCACAGAGCTACGGCGGCCACGGTCAGATCAAGCAGGTCGCCGAGATCCGGTACGCCCCCAGCCAGTTGCCCGGCGCGACGCTGCTGTCCTATTACTTCCCGCAGGCCAAGCTGGTGCCCCTCGATTCGGCGAAGGCACGGATCTACGTGGCGCTCGGCAACAAGTTCAAGAAGGTGGCTGCGAAGAAGGCGGTGCACCGCGCGCTGACCCGCGACCACGTCGCGCTCAAGCACCGCAAGGTCACCGTGCACGTCCCGCACCCGACCAAGACCTGCTGAGCACGCAACCGGGGCATCCGCGTTCAGACCTCGTCGGCCCGTAGTTCCTCGAGCAGCTCGAACAGCTCAGTTGCCAGGTCGGCCCCGGCCACGGCCGCCATCCGGCCCGAGATCGGCCGGCCGCGCAACCCGCTCACGACGCACCCGGCCTCGGCCGCGATCAGCGCGCCGGCCCCGTAGTCCCACGGGTTGAGCCCGGTCTCGTAGTAGCCGTCCAGCCGGCCGGCCGCGACGGCGCACAGGTCGAGCGCCGCCGACCCGAGTCGGCGGATGTCTGCCACGCGCGGCAGCAGGTCGGCCGCGACTGCCCCCTGACGGCGCCGCAGCGCGCGGTCGTAGGCGAAGCCGGTCCCGATGACGGCGCGGCTCAGGTCGATCGGGCGCGGGCCGTTCAGGCGCTGCTCGCCGAGCCAGGCGCCGCCGCCGAGCGTCGCGGTGAACAGTTCGCCGCTGACCGGGTTGCACACCGCACCGGCCACGTACGTGTCGTCGATCTCGGCAGCCACCGACACTGCGTACTGGGGCAGGCCGAGGACGAAGTTGACGGTGCCGTCGATCGGGTCGAGCACCCAGCGCACGCCACTCGTGCCGGGACGGCCGCCGCCCTCCTCGCCGAGCACCGCATCATCGGGTCGATCGTGCGTGATCTGTTCCACGAGCCAACGCTCGCTGGCACGGTCGACGTCGGTCACCAGATCGGTGCTGGTGCTCTTCGAGTCGACGGCGAGCGCTTCGTCCCGCGCGACGTGCGCGGCGACGTGCTCACGAACAAGATCAGCAGCACCGCGCGCGAGCTGTGCGGAGTAGTCGCCCAGCTCGCCCGGTGTCGCGTTCACCGATCCATCGCACCACACCACACTCGCGCTGCGAGGCGGAGGCTGCATCGTGCGTGTACTGACGACGGCGCGGCGATAAGGTCTGCGTCATGACGGAGGTTGGCGGGCGAGCGTTCGGCATCGACATCGGCGGCTCGGGGATCAAGGGCGCGATCGTCGACACCACGACCGGCCAGCTTCTCACTGCGCGAACCCGGATCGCCACGCCCCGACCGTCCACTCCGGACGCCGTGGCAGAGGTCGTCGCGAAGCTCGTCACCGACGCCGGCTGGACCGGCGCGGTCGGGGCGACTTTTCCCGCAGTGATCCAGCACGGCGTGGCCCGCTCGGCCGCGAACGTCGATCCGAGCTGGATCGGCACCGACGTCGACGCATGCTTCACGAAGGCGACGCCGTCGGCCGCCGAGGTGTTCGTGCTCAACGACGCCGATGCGGCCGGCATCGCCGAGGCGCGGTTCGGCGCGGCCAAGGACGTACCGGGCGTGGTCATCCTGCTGACCTTCGGCACCGGCATCGGCAGCGCGCTGCTGAACGACGGCACGCTCGTGCCCAACACCGAGCTCGGTCACCTCGAGCTCGACGGGCACGACGCCGAGAAGCGCGCCGCGGCCTCGGTCCGTGAAGAGAACAAGATGTCCTACAAGGACTGGGCCAAGCGCGTCGACCGCTACATGCTGCACGTGGAGCGGCTGTTCACCCCCGACCTGTTCGTCGTCGGCGGCGGGGTCAGCAAGGACGCGGCGAAATGGGTCCCGCGCCTGACCGTCCACACTCCGGTGAAACCGGCAGAGCTGCTCAACGACGCCGGCATCGTCGGCGCCGCGATCGGCGCGGCGGAGCGCTACGGCGAATAGCGTTTCCGGCTCGGCGCATAGCGGACGACACGCAGCGCAGTGGCACATCTACCCGCTTGGCGTGCAGCTTCCCAGACCGGCAGTACAATATGACGACGGGATTGCGCACGTACTGGACTCGATACCTGAGCCAACCAACAGACGGCCTTTACCCACCGCGAGTTCCCGGGTACTCCCGATAGAAGCCAAGCACTGCGGGAGTCCGTTCCGTGTCCGGGCCACAGTCGGTCCGCGTCTGGTGAAAGGTCATCAGTGGTTTCGAGCGACAAGTCCGAAGACGTCTCCGCTTCAGCGGGCACCGCAACCAAGACCGGCACCATCGCTGCCGCGACGACGACCAAGCGAGTCAGCGCGCCGGTGAAGGGCGCGGCCAAGGCGCCCGCCAAGAAGGCCGAGCCCAAGGAAGCCGCCGCCGAGGCGCCGAAGCCGGCGAAGAAGGCGGCCGCCAAGGCACCGGCCAAGAAGACCGCCGCGAAGGCCGGCGCGAAGACCGTGGGCAAGAAGGACGGCACAGCAGCAGACGCGAAGCCGGACGAGCAGGCCGCGCCAGGGGCCGTCGCGGGCGCCGAGGCCGAGGGCCCGGAGGACGCCACGGCCGAGACCGACGAGGAGTCGGGCGAGTTCACCTGGGACGACGAGGAAGAGTCGGAGGCGTTGCGGCAAGCCCGCAAGGACGCCGAGATGACCGCGTCGGCCGACTCGGTACGCGCCTACCTCAAGCAGATCGGCAAGGTGGCCCTGCTCAACGCCGAGGAGGAGGTCGATCTCGCCAAGCGGATCGAGGCCGGTCTCTACGCGGTGGAGCGGCTGCGCCAGGCCGAGGACGCCAACGAGAAGCTCGTCCTGCAGATGCGGCGCGACCTGCGCTGGATCGTGCGCGACGGCGAGCGCGCCAAGAACCACCTGCTCGAAGCGAACCTGCGCCTGGTCGTGTCGCTGGCCAAGCGCTACACCGGTCGCGGCATGGCCTTCCTCGACCTGATCCAGGAGGGCAACCTGGGCCTGATCCGTGCGGTCGAGAAGTTCGACTACACCAAGGGCTACAAGTTCTCGACCTACGCGACGTGGTGGATCCGCCAGGCCATCACCCGGGCGATGGCCGACCAGGCGCGCACCATCCGCATCCCGGTGCACATGGTCGAGGTCATCAACAAGCTCGGCCGCATCCAGCGTGAGCTGCTCCAGGATCTCGGCCGCGAGCCGACGCCCGAAGAGCTCGCCAAGGAAATGGACATCACGCCGGACAAGGTGCTCGAGATCCAGCAGTACGCGCGCGAGCCGATCAGCCTCGACCAGACCATCGGCGACG
>DASXJN010000130.1:0-3010 GCA_036497365.1 Jatrophihabitantaceae bacterium
GGTGTCGTCCTCGGTGCTCGCGTGATTGCGGGCCAGCAACTCGTCCGCAATCGCACCAGGGTCGGCGATCGATGCGCTCAACGACATCGCCGTGCGCCGGAGCCGGATCAGCCCGTTGTCGATGGTGTCCTCACGCGTCTCGACGAGGCCGTCGGTGTACAGGACGATCGTCGAGCCGCCGTCGACGATCCGCTCGCTTTGCAGGCGCACCTGAATGATCTCCGTGCCGAGCAGCGTGCCGTGCACGTCGTTCAGCATTTCGACCTCGCTCTCAGGCGTGATGATCAGTGGCGGCATGTGTCCGGCGTTGCTCCACCTCAGGTGCCATCGGCCGTCAGCGAGCGGTACGACCGTCATCACCAGCGCCGTCGCCGTGCCGCCGATGCCCAGCGTCGCCATGTTCGTGTCGACCAGGCTCAACACGTCGCCCGGCGATTCCTTGGTGGCGACGACGATGCCGCGCACCAGATTGCGCAGTGCCGACATCGAGGTGCCTGCATCGAGGTCGTGGCCTGCGACGTCGCCGATCACGAGCACGGTGGTGTCGCTGCGCTCGGGCGCGCGGAACACGTCGTACCAGTCGCCGCCCACGTCGAAGCGGTGCCGCGCGGGCAGGTAGCGCACACCCACCTCGACCGGCAGGTCCTTCGGCACCGCCGGAAGCAGAGCTTGCTGCAGCCGCGACGAGATGTCGGTCTGCGCGCGATACAGGCGGGCGTTGTCCGACGCCAGCGCGGCGCGCTGCGCGATGTCGGTCGCGACGAGCAGGTCGACATCGTCGAACTGCGGGCTGTCACCGACGCGGACGAGCCTGAGTGCGCCCACGGTCCGTCCACGCGCGACCAGTGAGACGGCCAGCGCATCGCTCGCGCCGACCGTGCGGAGCACCGCCTGTGACTGCGGGCTGAGCACGGCATCGTCGTCGAACTGACTTGGCTCGATGCGCACCGCGCTACCCGCGGTGATGGTGCGGAAGGTCGTCGAGTCGCGATCGAAAGCCGAGGCGGAGACCGGCTCGAACGCAAGGCTGTCGATGTCGACGTCAATTCCGTCCGCCACGGCGTAACCGACGCGCTCCAACTCGCCGGCGCCCGACACGATGTCGGTGATCGCGACGTCGCTCAGCCGGCCGACCACCAGCCGGGCCAGACGTTCGAGCACCTCTCGCTCGTCGAGCGTGGACGAGAGCACCTGGGTGACCTCGGCAATCCACTCGAGATCGGAGACGTTCTGGCGGGCCTGCGCAAGATCGGCTCGTCCCTGGTCGCGTTCAGCCGCCTCGACGACGGCCTGCGCCCTCTGCACGCTGGTGTCACCGAAGACGAGGACAGCACCGGCCAGCGTGCCACTCGCCGTGTCGCGCAGCGGCGTGGTCGCCCACCACACCGGAATCAACGCACCGTCACCGCGGGTGAAGGTGTCGTCGTCGACATGCGCGCCCACGCCCGTCCGCGCGGACTCGTCGAGTTCGCACAGAGCTTCGGGCAGCTCGGCATTGAGCGCCTCATTCGCTGCGCGCCCGACCAGATCCGACTCGGCGCAGCCCAGCATCTCGGTGGCGGCCTCGTTGGCCGAGGTGATGTGCCCGGCGGTGTTGATCGACATGATGCCGACACCGGCAGCGGCCACCAGATCCAGCCTGGTCTGTGCGGATCCGGCCGGACCTCGTTCGAGGTCCATGCGGGTGCAGCCTCCTTCGTCGGGTCCGTGGTAGACGCCAGCTCCCGTCGGTTCGGGCAGAAACAGCCTATGCCGGCGACGGCCCCGGTTTCAACGGCAGACTGTGGGCGTGCGCGTGATCGTGGCCCCGGACAAGTTCCGCGGCACGGCAACGGCCGCCGAAGTTGCCGGGGCGGTCTGCCGAGCCGCCTCCGCCGCCGGCTGGGAGTGCGAACCGATTCCGCTGTCGGACGGCGGCGAGGGCCTGCTCGAAGCATTCGGCGGCCCGAACCGGACGAGCCGGGTGACCGGGCCGCACGGCAGGCCGGTGACGGCCGGCTGGCGGCTCGACGGCGAGCAGGCCGTCCTCGAGGCGGCGCAGGCGAACGGGTTGATGCTCGCCGGTGGGGCTGAGGGCAACGATCCGATGGCCGCCACCTCGGCCGGCGTCGGCGAGTTGGTCGCGGCCGCGATCGGTGCCGGCGCGCGGCGGGTGCTGGTCGGCATCGGCGGCTCGGCCAACACCGATGGGGGCGCCCCCGTCGTCGACCTGCTCGCGGCGCAGCGTCCGCTCGACGGCGCGGACGGACGGGTGCTGGTCGAGGTCTGCTGTGACGTGCGCACGACCTTCGTCGACGCGGCGCGCGTCTTCGGCCCGCAGAAGGGCGCCTCGCCGGAACAGCTCGCCGAGCTCACGCGCCGGCTGACAGGTCTCGCCGCTGACTACCACAGCAGGTTCGACGTGGACGTGACGGTCATACCAGGCACCGGCGCCGCGGGTGGGCTCGGCGGCGCGTTCGCGGTGCTCGGTGCCCGGCTGCTGCCCGGCTTCGCGACGATCGCCGAGCATCTCGGCCTGGACGACGCGGTGCGGCGCAGCGACCTCGTCGTCACCGGTGAGGGCCGGCTCGACGCGTCCTCGTTCCACGGCAAGGTCGTCGGCGGCATGGTCGACGTGGCCGAACGGCACGGCAAGCCGGTCTTGATCGTCGCCGGTGTCGTCGACGACGACGTCGCACGGCACGACGCGGTGTCGCTGGTCGAGCGCTTCGGCGCCGAGCGCAGCCGGGCCGACACCTCGGCCTGCATCGAAACGGTCGTCGCCGACTACCTGGAACGGGCCGGCGGGCCGAACCGGTAACCTCGGCAATGACCGCAGGCGGTGGGGCTCGCCTCGAAACCGTGGCCCTGTGCCACCAACAGTCCCTACCTCGCAGTCCGCTGTACGTCCGACGGAGGTAGGTCGCCATGCCCTGGCACGTCATCGATCCCGATGTCGACCTGCATGATGCCGAACAACGGGCCGAACAGGGCCGCCGGCAGTGGACCGTGCTCGCGGCCTGTGCGCTCG
>DASXJN010000131.1:0-9617 GCA_036497365.1 Jatrophihabitantaceae bacterium
CGGCACCGAGGTGGCGCCCTTCGTATCGACCATCACCTGGCGCTTCTGGATGTCGAGGCCCCATTCCATCAGCGGGCCCAGATTGGCGGTGAAGCCGAGCGCGGCGACGAGCTTGTCGCAGGGCAGCACGACCGGCTCGTCGGCGCCCTTGACCGTCACCTCGACCTCGACGACATCCGGGTCACCCGTCACGCCCGAGATCTGCGCGTCGGTGATGATCGAGACGGACGACTTCTTCAGCAGCTCGACCGAATGCTGGTGGGCGCGGAACTCGCCGCGCCGGTGCACGACCGTGACCGACTTGCCGATCGGCTCGAGCATCAGCGCCCAGTCGAGGGCGGAGTCGCCGCCCCCGACGACCACGACGTCCTCGCCGACGTACTTGGCCGGATCGGGCACGAAATGCGCGAGCCCGCGGCCGAGGTAGTCGCCGCCGGTGGGCAGCGGGCGTGGCGAGAACGTGCCGATGCCGCCGGTGATGATGATGGCCCGGCACTCGATGCGCAGCCCGGCCGAGGTCGTCACCGCGAACGCGCCTTCGCCACGCTCGAGCTCGACGGCCTGGTGGCCGAGCAGGTAGATCGGGTCGTGCGGCGCCGCTTGCGCGACAAGCTGCTCGACCAGATCGCGGCCCTTGATCGCCGGGAACCCGGCGACGTCGAAGATCGCCTTCTCCGGGTACATCGCGGTGATCTGGCCACCGGGCTCCTCGAGCGAGTCCAGCACCGCGGTCTTGAGGATGCGGACGCCGGCGTAGTACGCGCCGAACAAGCCGACCGGACCGGCACCGACGATCAGCAGATCAACCGACGTAGTAGAAGCGGCCGTCATGGCCGGAGCCTATGCCACCGGCGCTATTCGACGGTGACCGACTTGGCGAGATTGCGGGGCTTGTCGATGTCGTTGCCGCGGGCCAGCGCGATCTCGGCGGACAGCACCTGCAACGGGATCGTGGTCACGAACGGCGCCAGCAGCGTCGGGACAGCCGGCACCCAGACGACGTGCGCCGCGTTCTCGGCGGCCGCGACGTCGCCCTCTTCCGCGATCACGATCGTCCGTGCGCCGCGGGCCTTGATCTCGGCGATGTTGCTGAGCATCTTCTGGTGCAGCACCGGACGGCCGGTCGGCGACGGCATCACGACGATGACCGGCAGGCCGTCCTCGATCAACGCGATCGGCCCGTGCTTGAGCTCACCGGCCGGGAAGCCCTCGGCGTGCATGTAGGCGAGTTCCTTGAGCTTGAGCGCGCCCTCGAGCGCGACCGGATAGCCGACATGGCGACCGAGGAACAGCACGGCCTTGGCCTGCGCGATGGTGCGGCCGAGCGAGCGGATCTCGTCCATGTTCTCGAGCGTGCGGCTGATCTGCTCGGGCATCGCGGCGAGGTTCGCGAACTCGCGTGCCACCTCGTCGGCGTACTTCGTCCCGCGTGCTTGCGCGAGTGCCAGGCCGACGAGTTCGACCGCCGCAACCTGCGCGACGAACGTCTTCGTGGCCGCGACGCCGATCTCCGGGCCGGCGTGGGTGTAGAGCACCGCGTCGGACTCCCGCGGGATCTGCGCGCCGTTGGTGTTGCAGATCGCGAGCACCCGAGCGCGCTGCGTGCGCGCGTAGCGGACGGCCTCGAGCGTGTCCGCGGTCTCGCCGGACTGGCTGATGGCGACGACGAGCGTCTGCCGATCGAGCACGGGGTCGCGATAGCGGAACTCCGAAGCGAGCTCGACCTCGACCGGCACGCGCGTCCAGTGCTCGATGGCCTGCTTGCCGATCAATCCGGCGTGATAGGCCGTGCCGCAGGCGACGACGAAGACCTTCTCGATCTCGCGCAGTTCTTGCGAATCGAGCCGCTGCTCGTCGAGGGTGACTTGGCCGTTCACGAGGTGCCCACGCAGCGTGTTCGCGACCGCCTCGGGCTGCTCCTGGATCTCCTTGAGCATGAAGTACTCGAAGCCGCCCTTCTCGGCGGCGGCGAGATCCCAGGTGATGGTGAAGTGCTTGCCGTCGACAGGCTCGCCGGCGAAGTCGGTGACGCGGTAGCCGTCGCGCGTGATCTCGACGACCTGGTCCTGGCCGAGCTCGACGGCCTCGCGGGTGAACTCGATGAACGCGGCGACGTCACTGCCGAGGAACATCTCGCCGTCGCCGACGCCGACGACCAGCGGCGAGTTGCGCCGAGCGGCGACCACGAGGTCCGGGCTGTCCGCGTCGACGACGACGAGGGTGAACGCGCCCTGCAGCCGCCGACACGTCGCGCGGAGCGCATCGGCGAGCGTGCCGCCGTGCTCGCTCAGCTCGCGGCTGACCAGGTGCGCGACCGACTCGGTGTCGGTCTCGCTGATGAATTCGACACCGGCGCGTTCGAGTTCGGCGCGCAGTTCGGCGAAGTTCTCGATGATGCCGTTGTGGACGACCGCGATGCGGCCGGACGCGTCCAGGTGTGGATGCGCGTTCGTGTCGTTGGGCGCGCCGTGGGTTGCCCAACGGGTGTGGCCCATACCGGTTGTTCCGGCCGGCTGATGCTTCGCGAGCGCCTTGTCGAGGTTCTCGATCCGCCCGGCCTTCTTGACCACGGCGATCTCGCCGCCGTCGACGATGGCCACGCCGGCAGAGTCATAGCCGCGGTATTCGAGCCGCCGCAGACCCTCGACCACGACGTCGAGCGCGGGGCGGGGTCCGACATAACCCACGATGCCGCACACGGAATCAGGCTACCCGAGCGGCCCCGACGAGCCGGTTTCACGACAGTGGCGACCTACGCGGTCAGTGGTGATCTGTAGCTCCCCACTGAAGCCGTAAGTCGCCACTGTCATTACGGTGTCCAGATGGACGAGGAGGACCGGCACGCCTGGGAGCGTCCCGGCGCCTTCGAAGTCGCGCCCGGCGTGTACCGCATCCCGCTGCCGCTGCCCGGCGACGCGTTGAAGGCCGTCAACACCTACGCCGTCGTCGACGGCGACTCCGTCGTCATGATCGACGGCGGTTGGGCGATGAGCGACGCGACCGAGCTTTTCGAGCGCTCGCTCGACGCGATCGGACGACGGTTGTCGGACGTCCGCGAGTTCCTCGTCACGCACGTGCACCGCGACCACTACACGCAGGCGATCGCGGTCCGCCGGATCACCGGTGCGCAGGTCGGCCTGGGTGAGGGCGAGAAGGCCTCGCTCGACGCGATCCACACCCTGACCGAGCACCCCGACGTCGCCGGGCTGCACCGGGCCGGCGCGTTCGAGCTGTCGGCCATGCTCTCGGACTGGCGCGGCGAGAACGAGCTGAGCGACTGGGAGTACCCCGACCGCTGGCTCGGTGACGGCATCGACATTCCGTTGCAGACCCGCACGCTGCGGGTGATCGCGACACCGGGCCACACGATCGGGCACGTCGTGTTCCACGACGTGGACGCGGGCGCCCTGTTCGCCGGCGACCACGTGCTGCCGCACATCACGCCGTCCATCGGCGTCGAGCTGATCCGGCAGGAATCCCCGCTGCGCAGCTATCTCGCCTCGCTGCGGCTCGTCCTTGCAATGCCGGACGCGCGATTGCTGCCCGCACACGGCCCGGTTACCGAGTCGACGCATGCGCGCGTCGACGAGCTGCTAGCGCATCACGAGCAGCGGCTCACCGACACCGCCGAGGCCGTGTCACACGGCGCCGACACCGGCTTCGCGGTCGCGCAGCAACTGGGCTGGACCCGGCGGCGTCGCCGCTACGACGAGCTCGACCTGTTCAACCAGATCCTGGCGATCCACGAGACGGTCGCGCACCTCGAAGTGCTCGTCGAACGCGGCTGGCTGACGCGCACCGTCGAGGACGGCGTCGCCCACTACGCGCGCGCCTGACCCACCTAAACCGGTCGCAAGTCATGATCGAGTTCGGCTACCGTCAGCGCCGTGAGCTCGGCTCGGGGTGGTTCGTTCTACGACCTCGCCGGCGTCGGTGAGCGCTACCTCGCACACCACGACGGCCGGCGGTTCAGCCCGAATCACGTGATGGAGGACCCTGCCGTTCTTGCCGAGATCGGCGACCCGGCCGGCCTGCGGGTCATCGACCTCGGTTGCGGCGACGGGCGGTTCGGCCGCGAGCTCATCGCTGCCGGCTGTGCCGACTACCTCGGGATCGACGGCTCGGCGACGATGGTCGACCGTGCCTGCCGCGAGCTGACCGGCCCCCGGGCGCGCGTCGAACTCGCTGATCTCGAGGACTTCGAGGCACCCGCACAGTCCGCCGACCTCGTCACGGCCCGGCTTTCGCTGCACTACGTCGCCGACCTCGGCGCGGTGCTCCGCGCTACCGCTCGCGCGCTCCGGCCGGGCGGCCGCTTCGTGATGACCGTCGTTCATCCGGTGATCACCTCGCACGACACCCCGAGTGACGAGCCACGCACGACATGGACGGTCGACGACTACTTCCGGCCCGGTCCGCGCACACGCACCTGGTTCGGCAGCCAGGTCACCTGGCAGCACCGCACCGTCGAGCAGTACACCGCGGCGCTGGTCGAGAGCGGCCTGAGCCTGACCGCGATCGGCGAATGCCCGCCGGTAGCGGAACGCTTCGACGGCGACGCTGCGGAACTGGCCCGCAGGTTGCGCGTCCCGCTGTTCCTCCTGCTCGCCGCACGCGCCTGACGGCGCGCGGCGCCGGTCAGACCGAGGCGACCACGGCGGCGACGCGCTGGGCGATCACGTCGGCCTGCGTCTGCGTCGCGGCTTCAACCATGACGCGGACGAGCTGTTCGGTGCCGGACGGCCGCAGCAGGATCCGTCCACTGTCGCCGAGCTCGGCACTCGCTTCGTCCACCGCCGTCGAGACCACCGGCGACGCAGCGACCGCGACTCGGTCGGTGACCGCGACGTTGACCAGCGTCTGCGGCAACCGCTGCACGACGCCGGCCAGCTCGGCCAGCGGGCGGCCGGTCGTGGTCATCCGGGCCATGAGGTGCAAGGCGGTGAGCAGGCCGTCGCCGGTCGTCGCGGAGTCGGTGAACACGACGTGGCCGCTCTGCTCCCCGCCGAGGCTGAGGTTCTTCTCGCGCAGCGCCTCGAGAACGTAGCGATCGCCGACGGCGGTCGTGACGACCTGGATGCCCGCGTCACGCATCGCGTGGTGGAAGCCCAGGTTGCTCATGACGGTTGCCACGACCGTCTCGTCGCGCAACGTGCCCTGCTCGCGCAGCGCGATCGCGCACACGGCAAGGATCTGGTCACCGTCGACGACCTGCCCGGCGGCATCGACCGCGAGGCAGCGGTCGGCGTCGCCGTCATGCGCGATGCCGAGGTCGGCGCCGCGCTCGGCGACCACGGCTGCCAGCGGTCCCAGATGGGTGGACCCGACGCCGTCGTTGATGTTCAGCCCGTCCGGAGCGGCGGCGATGCAGGTGACCTCCGCGCCCGCCCGCCGGTAGAGCTCCGGCGCCGCGGTGGACGCCGCACCGTGGGCGCAATCGACGACGAGGTGCAGCCCGTCCAGCGGTTGCGGGACGGCACGCAACAGATGGTCGAGGTAGCGCTGGGTGGCGTCGGAAGCGGTGCGCAGCCGGCCGACAGCCGCACCGATCGGACGCGTGTCCGGACCTTGTTCGACCGCGTCCTCGATCTCTGCCTCGATGTCGTCGGGCAGCTTGTTCCCGCCACGCGCGAACAGCTTGATGCCGTTGTCGGGCATCGGGTTGTGCGAGGCGGAAAGCACGACGCCGAGGTCCGCACCGTAGGACGCGGTCAGGAACGCGACGGCCGGCGTGGGCAGGACTCCCACGCGCAGCACGTCGGCCCCGGCGGATGCCAGCCCGGCCGCGACTGCGGCCTCGAGCATCTCGCCGCTCGCGCGCGGGTCGCGACCCACCACCGCGAGCGGTCGGTGCGACGCATCGTGCGCGACGAGCACCCGAGCGGCGGCACCGGCCACCGCCAGCGCCAGCTCGGGAGTCAGATCGCCGTTCGCAAGCCCTCGGACACCGTCGGTGCCGAACAATTTCACTGGCGCGGCCTCATTCGATCTCCTATGGACCGCTCGCTCCGCTCGGGTCCGTCGTCGCTCGAATCCGCTCCTGGCGTCGCGGACGGTGCCTATTGGCTCTTCGCGCGAGCGCTCATCGCTTGCTGTACTGCGGCGCCTTGCGGGCCTTCTTCAGGCCGTACTTCTTGCGCTCCTTGACCCGCGGATCGCGGGTGAGGAAGCCGGCCTTCTTCAGCGCCGGCCGGTCATCGGGCTCGAGGCCGATCAGCGCACGGGCGATGGCCAGCCGCAGCGCACCGGCCTGGCCGGTGACACCGCCGCCGGCGAGCGAGGCGATCACGTCGAACTGGCCGTCCTTCTCGAGGGTCACGAACGGCTCACGGATGAGCTGCTGGTGGACCTTGTTCGGGAAGTAGCCCTCGAGGCTACGGCCGTTCAGCTTGAACTCGCCCGTCCCGGGGATGAGACGGACGCGGACGACAGCCTCCTTGCGGCGGCCGACGACAGGGGCGATGGGTGTAGTCACTGGCTGACCTGCTTGATCTCGAACGGCTGGGGCTTCTGCGCGGCGTGCGGGTGCTCCGGACCCGCATACACCTTCAGCTTCTTCAGCTGCGCCCGGCCGAGGGTGTTCTTGGGGAGCATGCCGCGCACGGCGAGCTCGACGACGCGCTCCGGGTGACGCTCGAGCAGGTCGCCGACGGTGCGGCGGGACAGACCGCCGGGGAAGCCCGAGTGGCGGTAACGGAACTCGTCGCGCTTGGCGCCGGAGACGGCGATCTTGGCGGCGTTGACGATGACGACGAAATCGCCGGTGTCGACGTGCTGTGCGAACTGCGGCTTGTGCTTGCCCCGCAGCAGGGTCGCGGCCTGGCTCGCCAGGCGGCCGAGGACGATGTTGTCTGCGTCGATGACGTGCCAGCGGCGCTCGATCTCGCCGGGCTTGGGCGTATACGTACCCACGGTGCTACTTCCTTTTCGGTCTTCACGCTGTGTCAACCAGCGCCCCCGCAGTCATCCGCGCTACCGATGGACTCCGAGGCATGGCCGGATTGTACGAAGGTCTCGTACGCCAACCCCGAAGTCTACCGGCCGCCCTGAACCTGCTCCAAATCGCGAATCCGATCTTCGGTCGGCTCGTTGGACGGGTATGTGCGTCGGTTGCCCCGGAGATCGTTCGGACGAGGCAGGTCTGCGATGACCGACCGGCCGACCCCCCAACCGAAGCGGAGCAAACGGCTCATGTACAGCGTGGGCCGTGCTGTGCCGTTCACCTTCGTGATCGTTGCGATCATCCTCGCCGCCGCGGCGGGCATCGTGTACGTCGTCTCGCCGAGCTGGGGCAAGCACAACGCGCAGGCCGAGGCGCGCAACGTGGGCAGGGGCCCGCATGTGTCCGGCCGGCTCGTCCCGTTCGTCTCGCCGCACGAGATCATCATCCCGAAGCTGTCCGCGAAGGCGCCGGTGGTGAAGGTCGGCACCACTGACCGCGAACTCGACATCCCGCTCAACCCGCACGTGGTCGGTTGGTGGGCCGGCGGTGCCAGGCCGGGCGACCACAAGGGCACCGCGATCATCGCCGGACACATCAACTACTCCGGCGTCACCGGCGCGCTCGCCCGCATCGGCACGCTGAACCCCGGCGACAAGGTGTACCTCACCGGCCGGCACAACGACCACCGGACGCGGTTGACGTTCCGCATCACCGGCGTGCGGACGTATGAGAAGAGTTCGCTGCCCTACAAGAAGATCTTCGATCAGCATGCCCCGGGACGGCTCGCGATCGTGACCTGTGGCGGCCCGTTCGACGCGAGCACGGGCAATTACGAGGACAACATCGTCGCCTACGCAGTCCCCGCCTGAACGGCTTCTCCCCCGGTGTAGGCATCTGAGGGCCCGAAATTTGCCTACACCGGGGGGGAAGCGAGGACTTCAGCCGGTGACGTCGCCCTTGGGGTAGACGTACACGGTGCGGTGGTCCGGCGTGCCGCCGATGCGCACCTTGCGCAACGCGGTGTTGTTGGTCATCGACTGCTCGGTGAGGACGTTGTTCGGGTTGGCCTCGATCGAGACGTAGTAGATGCCGTTCTTCAGGTTCTTCAGCGAGAACGACTGCCCGGCGCGGAACTGCTCGTAGGTGTCGCCCGAACCGGCTGCCAGGACCTCGGTCACCGACGGCGAGTCGAGATCACCGCAGTCGGTCTGCAGGTCGGTGTTGTCCGGGTTCCAGTTCGCACCGGGGATGGTGTAGTCGATCGCGTCGGTGTTGGCCAGGCAGAACCCGTCCTTCTGGCTGCGCACGACGCCGTCCTTGTTCGCGTCGAGCAGCCGGTACTGCGCGAAGTCGGCGAAATGCCAGTGGTGGTGGGTCGGGGCGGCGTCCCAGTCCATGTGTCCGGCACGGACGTAGCCGACCTGGTTGCCGTCGGTGTCGTAGAAGTACTGGTAGGACTTCAGCACGTGCCGGCGGTTGGTGTGGAAGCCCTGCACGACCATCGGGCTGTCGCCGCCGTTCCACACGGTGGCCGAGAACTGCAGGTAGTTGCCGCCCTTGGACACCTGGATGCCCCACGCGGGCAACGCCTCGAGATCCGGTTCGGGTCCGGTGGTCGGCGCGTGTGCGAGGTGCTCGCTCGGCTTGAGCGCCGGCGACGGGTGGACGTTCGCGGACGAGCTGGTGGCACCTGACCCGCCGACCGGCACCGGCACCGGGCCGCAGCCCTTGTCGCAGCGGATCTTCTTGACGGTCAGCGACGTGGTGCCGGTCGCGTCCGGGGCGGAGATGCCGAACAGCGACCGGTATGTCGACGCGATCTTGGTCGTGACCGTGTAGGTCCCCTTCGCCAGCTTCGCCGAGCGGTAGCCCAGCACCGGGATCTCGGTGGCCCAGCCGGCCGCGATGCCTTGGACCGAACCCTTGGTGAAGATGTTGTAGGGGCAGCCGTACGGCGGGTACGGCGAGTGCGCCGCGCCGTCCGGCACGACGCGGATCTCCGAGCCGTCGAGGCACACCGTGGGCCGGCGGTGCAGCACGACCTTGCCGGTGGAGTCGGCGATCGAGACATCGAAGAACTTCGGCAGGCCGGTGAAGTCGGTCATCAACCCGGCCGGGAGGTCGGTGTCGGTAGCGCCGCGGCGCAGTTCGGTGGTGATCGGGCTGTGGAAGTTGGCGCGGTGCGACCACAGTTCGAAGTTCTGCGCGACAGCCTCGATACCGACCGAGAAGTCGAGGAAGGCGCGCTTGTGGAACACGTAGGCCGTGGCATGTCGCGGAGCCATCAGCTTGAGCGAGGACGGGGCCGGATCGGCGGCTGCGGTCGAGCCGAGTGTCACCAGTCCGGTGCACGCGGTCGCCGCGACGGTGGCAAGCACCGTCAGGCGTCTGGAGGTCATACCGCATTAGACGCCGGACGACCTCGGATCCGTTGCACGACGCGGTCAGGAAACGATCAACGTGCCCGGGCCACGCGCTCCTCCTCGAAGACCGGATCGTCGGACTCGTAGACCTTGCCGTCCGAGCCGAACACCAGGAACCGGTCGAGCGATCGCGCGAACCAGCGGTCATGGGTCACCGCGACGACGGTGCCGTCGTAGGCCTCGAGGGCGTCCTCGAGGGCCTCGGCGCTGACCACGTCGAGGTTGTCGGTCGGCTCGTCCAGCAGCAGCAG
>DASXJN010000132.1:0-10954 GCA_036497365.1 Jatrophihabitantaceae bacterium
TAGGCGGCATAGGTGAGCACGGTCGGCTCGCCTGCGAGCAGTTCGGCGAGACGTTCACGCTCGTCCGGGCGTTCGCGCTCGACGACATATCGCCACTGGGTGAGCCGGCGGCGGATGCGCTTGCCGAGCTCGGCGGCGGCCTTGCGCGTGAACGTCAGGCCGAGCACGGCGTCGGGCGCGACCAGCCGGTTGGCGACCAGCCAGACGACCCGCGCGGCCATCGTCTCGGTCTTGCCCGACCCGGCTCCGGCGATCACGACCGCGGGGGCGAGCGGCGACTCGATCACCGCGGCCTGCTCGGGCGTCGGCGTCGGTAGCCCGAGAGCCTCGCTCAGCTCGACGGCGCTGATCATGCCGGTCATGACGTCACCTGCCGTCCGGCCGGGTAGAGCGGACAGCACTTCTGCAGGTCGCAGTTGCCGCAGTAGCTGTTAGCGCGGGCGGTGAATTCGGCACCGCGCATGCGGGCAGCCACGTAACCCACCTCGGCGCGGATCCAGTCCGGGTCGTCGGCCTCGGCGAGCGAATCCTGGCGTTGCTCGGCGCCGCCGCTCGGATTGGCCAGCTGGACGAGCCGGGCACCGCCGGTGCGCTCGCCCTCGCCGAATCCGCCGGACTCGACGGCGAGCTGGTAGGCGCCCAGTTGCGGATAGCCCGGCAGCTCGTCGGCCTTCACCCGTGACTTGCTCGTCTTGAAGTCGACGACGACCAACCGTCCGTCGTCGTCGCGTTCGAGCCGGTCGACCTGGCCGGTCAGCAGAGCATCGCCGACTTGCGCGCGGAACGGCTTCTCGATGCCGACCAACTCGAGATCGGCGCGGCTCGCAGAGAGCCAACCGAGGAGCACCTCGAGGATGCGCGATGCACGCTCGCGTTCGTTGCGGGCGAACCAGGTGGCGCCGAAGTCGAGTGCCGCCCACTGCTGGTCGAGCATCTCTTCGAGTTCGTGCTGGGTGGCACCCGGAGGCGCGGTCGCGGCGATCTCGTGCACCAAGGTGCCGAGCGAGGCCGACAAGCTGTCGCCGTCCTGTGCCCCGAGATCCTGCAGCAGCGCACGCACCTCGCAACGCAGGAAGGAGTCGATGCGCGACGGGCTCACGGGCACGGGTCGGTCGGGGTCGGCGACCGGGGCATCGTCGGTGATGTCGGCGAGGCCCCACCACTCGTCCGGATCTGCACCGCGGACGCCCGCCTCGGCCAGCCGGGCCAGTTGCGCCGCGGCCGCATCGCGGTCGAGAGCGTCGCATTCAGGGTCGCAGACGGCGGCGCGTAGTTCGGCGACGAGCGAGGGCAGGTGCGTGCCCCGCTGCGCCTGTGCGAGCGGACGATCGCCGTCGACCGGATCGAGTTCGTCGAGGAAGCGGGACGGCTGCTCCTCGTCGCCGGACACCGCGGTCACCACGAGCCGGTGGCGCGCACGAGTGGCAGCCACGTAGAAGAGCCGGCGCTCCTCGGCGAGCTGCGGACCTGACAGCGAGTACGTCGTGTCGCGTCCGGCCAGCACGTCGACGAGCTGCTCGCTGCCGAGCAGCGAACCACGCCGGCGCAGATCGGGCCAGCTGCCCTCCTGCACGTGTGCGATGCACACGAGGTCCCACTCGAGGCCCTTGCCGGCGTGTGCGGTCAGGATCGTGACGGCATCGTTCGGCGAGCCGGAGATGCTGAGCGGGTCTCCGGGGATCTGTTGCGCGGCGAGATGTTCGGTGAAGCCGGCGAGCTTCGCACCGGGGAGTCGGTCGGTGTATCGAGCGGCCGCCTCGAAGAGCTGCACCGCGGCATCGAGATCGCGGTCGGCAGCCGCTCCGGCCGGACCGCCGGCCCGGCTGGCCTGCTGCCAGCGCGGTGCCAGCCCGGACGCGTCCCAGACGGCCCAGAGGACGTCCTCGGGAGATCCTGCTTCACTCGCGTCGCGACCGGCGGCGACAACGCGGGCCACCCGCTCGACGGGCCGCCGGACCGAGTCGGGCAGGGCAATCAGCTCGCGCGGATCGAGCAACACCGGCGCGAGCACCACCGGCTCGTCCGGCTCGGTCAGGGCCCGAAGCGCGCGGCGCAGACGGCGGAGGAAGACGACATCGCCGCCGCCGATCGGCCCGAGCAGCAGATGTTCGGCGACGTCCTCGGTGAGCGCGGCCGGGTCCAGCACGCAGCGGAGCACCTCGAGCAGCACGGTGACGGCCGGTTGCTCGGCGAGCGGGAGGTCCTCGCCGCGCACTGCGACGGGTACGCCGGCGGTGATCAGTGCGCGCCGCAGCGTGCCCAGGACGCCCGCTGTCGAGCGGACCAGAATCGCCATCTTCGACCAGGGCATGCCGTCGAGGTGCGCGCTGCGCAGCACGCCGGCGAGGTAGGCGGCCTCTTCGCTCGCCGCGCGGAACAGCGCGACGTCGACCGTGCCGGGCGTCGTCGCGGCGGTCGTCAGTCGACGTTGCTCGGCGCGGCCGGGCAACCGGTCGGCGATCCGGCGCGAGGCGTCGAGCAGCACCTGCCCGGATCGGCGCGAGGTCTGCAGCGCGACCACCGGCACCTGCCGGCCGCCGCCGAAGCGATCGTCCACATCGCGGAGTGCCGACTCGTCCGCGCCGCGGAAGGCGTAGATCGACTGATCGGGGTCGCCGACCAGCACCAGTTCGTCTGCTCCGTCGGCGAGCAGGGCGAGCAGTTCGGCCTGCGCCGGATCGGTGTCCTGGTACTCGTCGACGAAGATGCGGCGCCGGCGTGCGCGCTCGGCGGCGAGCAGATCGGCATCGCGGCTGAGCACGTTCACCGCGGTGCGCACGAGCTCGGCGGGGTCGTAGGCGCCGGGGTCCTTCATCGCATACACCTGGTGGTACTCGGTCAGGAACTCGCCGGCGGCGATCCAGTCCGGCCGTCGATGCACTCGGCCGAGGTAGGCCAGCGCGTCGCCGGTGAGGCCGCGCTCGACAGCACGCATGACGAGATCGCGCAGCTCGCCCGAGAAGGCCGACGTGCGCAATGCCGGCCGGATGTCGGCGGGCCACAGTTCCGGATCGCGGTGCGCCAGCAGTTCGCGGACGATGACGTCCTGCTCGGCGCCGGACAGCAGGCGCGGCGCGGGCAGCCCGAGCGCGACGTTGGCCATCCGCAGTACGCCGAACGCGTACGAATGCAGGGTGCGGGCGACCGGCTCGCGGACCGTCCGGCCGAGTCGCGCAGTGACGCGGTCGCGCAACTCGCCGGCCGCGCGCCGGCTGAAGGTGACCAGTAACAGATTCTCGACCGGCACCCCGGCCTGGACGCGCGCGACCGCGGTCTCGACGAGGGTCGTCGTCTTGCCGGTGCCGGGGCCGGCGAGCACGAGCAGCGGGCCGCCGGGGTGGTCGACGACCCGGCGCTGGGCGTCGTCGAGAACTGGCGCCGACCGCGGCGCCCGGGGGCGTCGGACAAGTCGGTAGTCGGCCACGCAATTATCTGATCACGCGGGCCTGACATTTTCCGTAGGCTCCCCCGGGTGGCGGATCGGATCCTCGTGTACGGCGTGACGGGGTCCGGCAAGACGACTCTCGCGGGCCGGATATCGGCGGTCACCGGAGTGCCCTGGCATGCGGTCGACGAGTTGACGTGGGAGCCGGGCTGGGTCGAGGTGCCCTTCGACGAGCAAGAGCGCCGCATCTTCCGGATCTGCGCCGGTGACCGGTGGATCCTCGACACCGCCTACAGCAAGTGGAGCGCGATCCCGTTGTCACGTGCCGAGCTGATCGTCGCGCTGGACTACCCGCGGTGGGTTTCGTTCGGCCGGCTGCTTCGGCGCACCGCGGCCCGAGTCGTCGACCGGCGAACGATCTGCAACGGCAACCACGAGACGCTGCGCAACGCGGTCGCTGAGGACTCGATCCTGCGCTGGCACTTCCGCAGCTTCGCGCGCAAGAGGCAGCGCATCCGCGAATGGGAAGGGCGAGCGGTCACTGATCCGTCCTTCGCGCGTGTCGTGCGGCTGACCTCGCCGCGGGCGACTCGGCGATGGCTGGCTTGCGGTTGCCCCGGGGGAACCTCGTAGCGTTCGGCACCATGCGACCGGACGGACTGCTCAGCGTGGGCGACATCGCCCGGCAGTCCGGGCTGACCCCGAAGGCGGTGCGCTACTACGACCGGATCGGGCTGCTCCTGCCGACCGAGGTCGATCGCGCCGGGTACCGGTGGTACGCCCCCGAACAGGTCGAAGCGGCAGGCCGGATCGCGTTGCTGCGCGGCGTGGACGTGCCGCTCGACGAGGTGCGGCGCTGCCTCGCGGATCCGGCTTCGATCCCGGACGTCCTGCACGCGCAGCGGCGCCGGCTCGACGCCCGACTCACCCGTGTGCAGCGCCAGTTGCACACCCTCGATCACCTACGACTGGACGGGATGGACCATCCGATGCCGAACACCGACCCCGGACTGAGCGACGTCGACGAGCGCCGCATCGGTGTCGCGCTCTTCAACGCGACCTGGACGCTGCTGGAGAAGGAGGACCGCACCCGCGACGAGGACGACGAGATGCTGCACATGGCACACGCGTCGCGTCATCACTGGGGGCGGATCGGCACGCCGGCCAACTTCGGCCGCGGCGAATGGCAGTGCTCCCGCGTGTACGCCGTCCTCAATCGCGCGGAGCCGTGCCTGCACCATGCGCAGCGCTATCTCGACATCTGCCAGGAGAACGGCATCGGCGACTGGGATCTCGCGTTCGCCTACGAGGCGCTGGCGCGTGGCTCCGCCGTCGCCGGCGATGCCGAGAAGGCGCGCTCGTACACCGAGCAGGCGCTCGCGGCCGCCGAGGACATCGCCGAGGACGCGGAGCGTGACCTCGTCCTCAGCGACCTGGAGACCATCCCCGGCCAGCCCCGCTTCTGGTAACCGCCCCGTTTGCACCCGACGCACCAGGTCCGTCTCGCTGAGAATTGGCCCCGGAGCAGGGCGACTCGCCGCAAAACACCCTGCACAGGGGCCAAATACGGCGAAGCCGTCAAAGCTGCTCGAAGAGGGTGAGCTGCAGACCGCCCGGCGCGTCGAGCCGCGAGTTCAGCGAGTGCCACGGCGTCGGCGTCGGTTCGGCGATCAGCGTGGCTCCCGCGTCGACGACGGCTTGCGACGCGGCGCGCGAGTCGGCGACCTGGAACGCGACGCGGATATGCCCGGCCACCCGGCGCCCGACCTCGACGTCGTCGATGTGCTCGGCGTGGCGCCGGTCGCTCAGTTCGAGGGTGGCCTGACCCGCATTCAGGATGATCACCCGGCCGGCGTCGTCCGAAATGTACTCAGCCGCTTCGGACAGACCGAGCACGTCGCGGTAGAACGCGACCGCTTCGTCGTAGTCGTCGACAGTGACGACGAGCCGCAGTTCGCTGACCGTCACGCCGTTCACAGTGGTGTGACGTACGCGCCGCTGATGCCGCCGTCGACCAGGAAGGTGGATGCGGTGATGAAGGACGCGTCGTCGCTGGCCAGAAAGGCCACAGCTGCCGCGATCTCGTCGGCCTCACCGAAGCGTCCCATCGGCACGTGCACCATGCGGCGCGCTGCCCGTTCGGGATCCTTCGCGAACAGCTCCTGCAGCAGCGGCGTGTTGATCGGCCCGGGGCACAACGCGTTGACCCGGATGCCTTCGCGCGCGAACTGCACCCCGAGTTCACGACTCATCGCGAGCACGCCACCCTTGCTCGCGGTGTACGAGATCTGAGACGTCGCGGAACCGAGCACGGCGACGAACGACGCGGTGTTGATGATCGACCCGCCGCCCCCGGCGCGCATGTGCTCGATGGCGTACTTGCTGCACAGGTAGACCGAGGTGAGGTTGACCTTCTGCACCCGGTCCCACGCCGTGATGTCGGTCGTCAGGATCGAGTCGTCCTCCGGCGGCGAGATACCAGCGTTGTTGAAGGCGACGTGCAGGCCGCCGTGCCGGTCGACGACCCCTTGGAACAGGTCTCGTACCTGCGCCTCGTCGGTCACGTCCACCTGGACGAACTCGCCGCCGACCTCATCGGCGATCTGCCGTCCGGGGTCGGATGCGAGGTCGACGCAGACGACGGTTGCGCCCTCCCTGGCGAACCGGCGCGCGGTGGCCGCACCGATGCCGCCCGCGGCGCCGGTGATCACGGCGACCTTGTTGTCCAGCCGGCCGTCCAATGCCATGGTCAGTTCTCCTTGGTCGAGATGAAGACGTTCTTGGTCTCGGTGAACGCGAACGGCGCGTCCGGGCCGAGTTCGCGGCCGAGACCGGACGACTTGAAGCCACCGAACGGCGTCCAGTACCGCACCGACGAATGGGAGTTCACGCTGAGGTTGCCGGCCTCGATGCCGCGGCTCACCCGTAGCGCGCGTCCGACGTCGCGGGTCCAGATGGATCCGGACAGACCGAACTCGCTGTCGTTCGCGATGCGCACCGCGTCGTCCTCGTCGTCGAACGGGACGACGGCGACGACGGGGCCGAAGATCTCGTCGTGCAGCGTGCGGTCGGTCGGGTCGGTCGGGGTGAGCACGGTCGGGGGGAACCAGAACCCGGCGCCTTCGGGCGCGCTCCCCCGGAACGCCACCGGCGCGTCGTCCGGCACGTAGGCGGCGACACGCGCATGCTGCTCGGCACTGATCAGCGGCCCCATCTCGGCCTTCTCGTCGCTCGGGTCGGTGACCACGACGCTCTGCACGGCCGGCTCGAGCAGTTCGAGGAAGCGGTCGTAGGCGCTGCGCTCGACGAGGATCCGGGAGCGGGCGCAGCAGTCCTGGCCGGCATTGTCGAAGACGGCATACGGCGCGGTGGCAGCGGCGCTCTCGAGATCGGCGTCGGCGAAGATCACGTTCGCGCTCTTGCCGCCGAGTTCGAGCGTCACCGCCTTGACGTGTGCGGCGCAGCCGGCCATCACCCGCCGGCCGACCTCGGTCGAGCCGGTGAACACGATCTTGGCGACGTGCGGTGAGTCGACGAAACGCTGCCCCACGACGCTGCCCTTGCCCGGCAGCACCTGGAAGACGTCCTCGGGCAGGCCCGCCTCGAGCGCGAGCTCGGCAAGGCGAATCGCGGTGTACGGAGTCAGTTCTGCGGGCTTCAGGACGACAGTGTTTCCCGCCGCGAGTGCGGGCGCGAAGCCCCACGAGGCGATCGGCATCGGAAAGTTCCACGGCACGATCACGCCGACCACGCCGAGCGGTTCGTGGAAGGTCACGTCGATGCCGTCGGCGACAGGAATCTGCTGGCCGATCAACCGTTCCGGCGCGCCCGAGTAGTACGCGATCACGTCTCGCGCGTTGCCGGCCTCCCAGCGCGCATTGCCGATCGTGTGCCCGGAGTTGGTCACCTCGAGGCGGGCGAGATGCTCGCGGTCCGCGTCGACCGCCTCGGCGAAGCGGCGCAGCAGGCGGGCGCGATCGCCCGGCGCGACTGACCGCCACGAGCGGAATGCGCGGCGCGAGCGTTCGATCGCGTCGTCGGTGAGTTGCTCATCGAGCAGGTCGACGGTGCCGACCACCTCTTCGGTGGCCGGATTGATCACGGTGTGCTGCACGGATGGTCCTTCGGCGTCGGTGGCTTCGGAACGGTCGGCCGGCTGGGCTACATGCGCTCGAACCCGCGGATCAGCTCCCAGTCGGTGACCGCCGCGTCATAGGCGGCGAGTTCGACGCGCGCGGTGTTGCAGTAGTGCGATACGACATCCGGGCCGAAGGCGGCCTTGGCGATCGGGCTGTCGGCGAGGAGCACCGCTGCTTCGTGCAGCGTCGTCGGGACGTGCGGCGCATCGCTTTCATACGCGTTCCCCTCCAACGCGGGCTCGAGCGGCAGTTCGTTCTCGACGCCGTGCAGTCCGGCGGCGATCATCGCGGCCACCGCGAGATAGGGGTTGACGTCGCCGCCGGGCAGCCGGTTCTCGAAGCGCAGGGCGGGCCCGTGCCCGACGACGCGCAGTGAGCAGGTGCGGTTGTCGAAGCCCCATGCGACGGCCGTCGGTGCGAACGAACCCGGCTGGAATCGCTTGTAGGAGTTCACGTTCGGCGCGAAGAAGTAACTCAATTCGCGCAGGCCGGCGAGTTGACCGGCGAGAAAGTGCTCGAACACCGGCGAGACACCGCCCGGCCGGTCACCCGCGAAGACCGGCTCACCCGCGTCGTTGCGCAGCGATAGGTGCACGTGACACGAGTTGCCCTCGCGTTGGTTGTACTTCGCCATGAACGTCAGGGACTGCCCATGCTGCGCGGCGATCTCCTTGGCGCCGGTCTTGTAGACGACGTGGTTGTCACACGTGCGCAGCGCGTCGGTGTACTTGAACGCGATCTCGTGCTGACCCGGGTTGCATTCGCCCTTCGCCGATTCCACGGCCATGCCCGCGCCGCGCATCCCCGCACGGATCGCATGCAGCAGCGGCTCGACCCGGCTGGTGCCGAGGATCGAATAGTCGACGTTGTACTGGTTGGACGGGATCAAGCCGGAGTAGCGCTTGTCCCACGCCTGCTCGAACGAGTCGTCGAAGACGATGAACTCCAGTTCGGTGCCGACCATCGCCGTCCAGCCGCGCTCGGCCAGCCGGTCGAGTTGACGGCGCAGCACTTGGCGGGGCGACTCGACCACCGGTGCACCGTCGAGCCAGGTGGCGTCGGCCAGCAGCATCGCCGTGCCCGGGTGCCAGGGCACGCGGCGCAGCGTGTCGTGATCGGGGACCATGACGAAGTCGCCGTAGCCGCGTTCCCACGACGAGATCTGGTAGCCGTCGACGGTGTTCATCTCGACGTCGACGGCGAACAGATAGTTGCACCCGTCCGTCCCGTGCCCGAGAACGTCTTCGACGAAGTACGTCGCATCGAGTCGCTTGCCCTGCAGCCGGCCCTGGAGGTCGGTCACCGCCACGATGACGGTGTCGACCACGCCCGCCTCGATGTCGACCCGGAGTTCTTCCATCGTCAATGGCGTGGCTGGCATACCAGGCCACCTTTCTCCAGAAGGTCTGACGACCTTACCTTTATGTCGTCAGCTGAGGAAGCCTCGCAGTAGCGCCGCCGTCCCGTCCACGTGCTCCTCCATCTCGCTGCGCGCGCGATCGGCCTGCCCACGCAAGATCGCCTCGACGATCGCAGCATGCTGGTGGTCGGAGTGCGCGATGTTCACCGGCAATACCGGAATGGCGCGCAACAGCTCGTCCAGCCGCATCTGCACGTCCGCGACGACGGCCGTGACCGACGCGCTGCCCCCGAGCGCTGCGATCGCCAGGTGCAGGCGCGAGTCGGCGAGCCGCCTGGTTGCCGCATCACAGCTCGTCGCCGCGTCGAGATACCGGTTGAGGCTGGCCCGGTCGGACGCGGTCAACGTCCGGCTCGCCGCCAGCGCGGCGGCACCCGGCTCGACCACGCGGCGCAGGCACAGCGCGTCGTCGAGACTGTGCGCGATGGACTGCTCGATCTTGGCGCGTGATCGGGCCCGGCCGCGTGTTGGCGCGACCACGAACGTGCCTCCGCCCCGGCCGCGGCGCGACTCGACGAGACTCGCGTCGCGCAGCGCCTTGATGGCCTCGCGCAGGGTCATCCGGCTGACGCCGAACCGTTCGGCCAGCTCCCGCTCAGGCGGCAGCCGTTCGCCGTCCACCAGCACGCCGAGCCGGATGCCCTGAGCGAGGCGCTCGACGGTCACCTCGAACGCGTTGCGGATCGGCACGGGCGCGAAGACGGTGCGTGCCCAGAGCGCTTCCACGTTGCCGACCGACATCAGCGCACGCTCGCTGCCCGGAACGACCGGGCGGCCGCCACGAATGCCCCGAACAGGGGCGCACCGGCGAACACCTCCGGATGCCACTGCACGCCGACGACCCAGTGTTGGCCGGGCAGTTCCATGGCCTCGACAACGCCGTCGTCGGCCCATCCGGTCGCTACCAGCTCGGTACCGAGTTGATCCACCGATTGGTGGTGATAGGTCGCGACGACTGCGCGCTCACCGAACATCGCCGCGATCGCCGATCCCGGCTCGATCGCCACGGCGTGCCGGCCGTGCTCACCGACAGCCGGGCAGTGCAGGTCGGACCCGATGTCGTCCGGCAGGTGCTGGCGCAAGGTTCCGCCGAGGGCGACGTTGAGGACCTGCATGCCGCGACAGACTGCGAGCACCGGCAAGTTGCGCTCGAGTGCCGCGCGGGCAAGGGCGAGTTCCCACGTGTCGCGGTCCGGCCGGGGCGCGCCGGTCGCGAGATGGCGTTCGGCGCCGTATCGGTCGGGGTCGACGTCCGCGCCGCCCGCGAGCAACAGCCCGTCGAGTCCGTCCAGCACATCCGGAGCGGTCGACGGCTCGCCCGGCGGGAGCAGCAGCGCGACCGCGCCGGCCGCTCGGACGCCCTCCGCATAGTTGCTCGGCAGCAGGTCGGCCGGCTCGTTCCACACGCCCCAGGCTGCCGTCTCCCGATAGGTCGACAGCCCGATCCGTGGCAGTTGCCGCTTCGACACGGCGCAATGGTACGGCGAGCTTGCCATCGCGCTCGCTGCCGTCATGCCCCACGCACGCGTGCACCGTCCGGATCGAACAACGGCTCCTTCAGAACGGTGCCGTCGACCCACCGGCCGAACAGATCGATGCTGACCGCGGTACCCGGAACGGCCTCGATCGGTAGGTACGCGTAGGCGATCGACGCCCCGAGGGTGAAGCCGAAGCCGCCCGAGGTCACTCGTCCCACGACTGCGTCTCCGATGCGCACCGGCTCGCTGCCGACGACGACCGCTCGCGGGTCGTCGAGCACGATTGCGCGTAGCCGCCGGGTCAGGCCCGCTTCGCGGGCCGCGACAAGCGCATCGCGTCCCTCGAAGCCGCCACGCTTGTCGAGCTTGACGCAGAAGCCGAGGCCGGCCTCGTACGGCGTCGTCTCGGCCGTGAGATCGCTGCCCCATACCCGGTAGCCCTTCTCGACCCGCAGGCTGTCGATCGCGCGGTACCCGGCCGCGACCAGGCCGTCGTCTTGACCGGCAGCCCAGAGCACCTCCCACAACTCGG
>DASXJN010000133.1:0-11846 GCA_036497365.1 Jatrophihabitantaceae bacterium
GAGCTGCGCAACGACCCGGCCAGCTTCGCGAGCTTCGACCCGGACACCGCAGGTGAGCGTGGCTACGGATTCGTTCGGCTCAACCAGCTCGGCCTCGAGCATCTGGTCGGCGCGCGCGGCTGATCGCCGGCACGCCGCAGATCGACCGGTTTGTTACCACCGTGCGACTTGCTAGGTAACGAGTTGGTGTCGGCCGGTGCTTGAGTGGCGCACTATCGGATATGTTCGCGCGCACAACATTCGACGGGCTACAGCCGGACACATCGCTGCCGGGGCCCACAACGGAAAGGCGAGACTGCATGCGCAGAAGCAGTGTGTCCGTCGCGGCGCTGGGGGTCGCCGCGGCATTGGCGCTCGCAGCTTGTAGCTCGAGCGGCTCGGGCGGCGGCAATACGTCTGCTGCCCCGCCACCGCCACCGGCGACGACAGCTCCGGTGTCCTCGGCTCCTGCTGCCCCATCCTCGGCTCCGGCGTCGTCCAGTTCGGCCGGCGCAATCGACGGCAAGGGCACCAAGGTCGGCATCATCCTGCCTGACACGACATCCTCGCCCCGCTGGGTCACGGCTGACCCGACCGCGCTGAAGGCCGACTGCACCAAGTACAACCTGCAGTGCGACATCCAGAACGCAAACGGCGACCCGCAGAAGATGAAGACGATCGCCCAGCAGATGGAGTCCTCGGGCGTCAAGGCGCTGATGATCGTCGACCTGAACCAGCCGTCCGGTGCTGCCATCGAGCAGGCTGCTCAGAAGGCCGGCGTCATTCCGATCGACTACGACCGGTTGACCCCGGGCGGCGGCGCTGCGCTGTACGTCTCGTTCGACAACGTCAAGGTCGGCGAGGTACAGGGCCAGACACTGGCTCAGTGCCCGCAGGTCAAGGGCCAGTCGAAGGTGCAGTACGTCGACATCGACGGTGCGCCGACGGACAACAACGCGACCCTGTTCGCGCAGGGTTACGACAGCGTGCTGTCGAAGCAGGCCGGTTGGACGCGTGTCGCCAAGCAGACCGGTAACTGGGACGGTCCGACTGCTGGTCGGGTGTTCAACTCGATGCTCGGTAAGAACCCGAACATCAAGGCAGTCATGGTTGCCAACGACACGATGGCGGCCGCGGTCATCACCGACCTCACGCGTCAGGGTCTGAACGGCAAGGTCGCCGTTTCCGGTCAGGACGCCACCGCGGGTGGCCTGCAGCAGATCATGGACGGCAACCAGTGCTTCTCGATCTACAAGCCGTCCGCCGCTGAGGCCGACCCGGCCATCAAGGCGATCGCGCAGTTGGTCACCGGCGGTACGCCGCAGACCAACGGCACGGTGACGGACCCGATGACGCACAAGAAGGTCCCGGCCATCCTGGCCACCCCGATCGCGGTCACGAAGGCAAATGTGGCGCAGCCGATCAACGATCAGTACACGCCGAAGAACACCGTCTGCACGAACGCCCACTACAAGGCGCTCTGCAAGCAGGACGGCGTCAAGTAACACAGACGAGGTGGCCGCCGCCTGCTTCGATTCGGCGGCGGCCACCTTTGTGTTCCCTGTCGCTGTGCGTTCAGTCGTGCCAGCCTCTTAGGCACAACTACTCGGAAGGACCGTGACGGTGGCCGACCAGCCGATTCTGGAACTGCGGCATGTCAACAAGAGCTTCGGACCGGTCGACGTGCTCAAGAGCGTCGACTTCTCCGTCTATCCGGGCGAGGTCACCGCGCTCGTCGGCGACAACGGTGCCGGCAAGTCGACGATGGTCAAGTGCATCAGCGGTACCTACACCATCGACTCGGGCGACTACATCTTCGAAGGCAATCCGGTGCACGTACACGCGCCGCGTGAGGCCAGCGCGCTGGGCATCGAGATCGTGTACCAGGACCTTGCGCTGGCCGACAACCTCGACATCGTCCAGAACATGTTCCTCGGCCGCGAGCGCGTCACCGGCATCGTGCTGGACGAGAGCAGCATGGAGCAGTCGGCCGGCGAGACCCTCGCGTCGTTGTCGGTACGCACGGTCAAGTCCGTACGGCAGCGCGTCGCGAGCCTGTCCGGTGGTCAGCGGCAGACCGTCGCGATCGCCAAAGCCGTGCTGTGGAACTCCAAGGTGGTCATCCTCGACGAGCCCACTGCCGCACTCGGTGTCGCGCAGACGGCTCAGGTGCTCAGCCTGGTCCGTCGGTTGGCCGACCGCGGTCTTGCCGTTGTGCTCATCTCGCACAACATGTCCGAGGTGTTGCAGGTCGCGGACCGGATCGCGGTCCTCTATCTCGGTCAGATGGCAGCGCAGGTTCGGCGCACCGAGGTCAACCAGCAACAGCTCGTAGAACTGATCACCACTGGCGGTAGCGAGAACGTGAATCTCGCCGCGACGAACGGAGCGTCGGCGTGACCAGCCTCGACAAGACCATCGAGCCGGACGAGCCTGAGACCCATGCCGAGACCGAGCCCGAGATCGAACACGAGGAACTAGCCGCTCTCGCGAGTACCGCGCCGGTCGGCGGCAGCGTCAGCGACCACATCCACAATTACTGGCAGCGGGTTCGTGGCGGCGACATGGGCTCGTTGCCCGCGGTCTCCGGCCTGATCCTGCTGACGGTGATCTTCTCGCTCGCGCAGCCGTCGTTCCACAGCCTGTTCAACCTCGGCAACATGTTCACCGAGGGCACGGCGACGATCTTCATCGCGATGGGTCTCGTTTTCGTGCTACTTCTCGGCGAGATCGACCTCGCCGCCGGCTACACGGCCGGCGTTTCGGCCGCGGTCATGGGCCGGCTGATGGTCGGCTACAACTGGCAGTGGTATCTCACCATCCCGGCTGCCCTGATCACCGGCCTGATCATCGGCTTCATCGTCGGCTGGCTGCGGGCCAAGGTGCGCATCCCGTCGTTCGTGGTCACGTTGGCTTTCTTCCTCGCCTTCCAGGGCGTGATGCTTTACATCGTCAACAACGGCAAGGGGCAGAAGGGCGACCTGTCGCTCAACGACAATGTCGTTCTCGCGTTCGCGAACTCGCAGATGCCGCTGTGGCTCGGCTGGGCGCTGGGCGCCGCCGTGGTGCTCGGCTACGCCGCGGTCAAGGTGTCCGCCCGGATGGCCCGCCTGCGCCGGGGACTTGCTGCCGAACCGCTCGGGGTCGCGGGCGCGAAGGTGGCCGTGCTCGCCGCGCTGAGTTTCGTGATGATCTATCTGCTCAGCCAGAACCGGTCACTGCACAAGACCGCCATTCCCACCAACGTCAACGGCAAGATCGTGCTGGTCACCCCGCCGAAGGTCGAAGGCGTGCCTTGGGTCGTCCCCGTGCTGCTCGTGCTGTTCGTGGCCTGGACGTTCCTGCTGGGCCGCACCCGCTACGGCCGGCACCTCTACGCCGTCGGCGGCAACGAGGAAGCCGCCCGACGGGCCGGCATCGCGGTCGACCGGATCCGGATCTCGGTCTTCGTGCTCTCCGGCTTCATGTCGGCGATCGGCGGCATCATGATCGCGTCGAACGTGTCCGGTGTGAGCGTGCAGAACTACGCCGGCAACACGCTGCTGCTCGCGGTCGGTGCCGCTGTCATCGGCGGCACGAGCCTGTTCGGTGGGCGCGGCCGCATGATCGACGCGCTCATCGGTGGTGCGGTCGTCGAGGTCATCTACAACGGCCTGGCCAACCTCGTCCAGGGTCCGAACGGGTCGTCCGTGCAGTTCATCGCGACCGGTATCGCCCTGCTCCTCGCCGCAGCCGTCGACGCGCTGTCGCGGCGCCGAGCCGGCGCATCCGGCCTGGCCTAAGTGGTCGAAGGATTCTCGGTGGCTGCGCCCGCCGCTCGTCCGGACGCCATGCGGCGGCACAACCTGTCGCTGATCCTGGCGCAGGTACACCGCGACGGCGCGCTGACCCGGGCCGAACTCACGGCTCGGCTCGGGTTGTCGCGCTCGACGATCGGTGCGCTGGTCGCCGATCTCGTCGAGCTCGGTCTGGTCCAGGAGTCGGTGCCGAGCGGCGGCACCCGCGCGGGACGGCCGTCGCACGTGGTGGGCCCGCATCCGCAAGGACCGTTCGTCGTGGCGGTCGACGTCGATGTCACACACGTGACCATGGCGGCCGTCGGATTGGGCGGCGCGTTGCTCGCGCGACACGTCGTCACGATCCCGTCCGCCGAGCGGGCAACGCCCGAGTACGTGGCTGGGCAGATCCTCGAATCGGTTCCCCGGCTGCGCGAGCTCGGCGGGTTGGCCGGTCAGCCGGTGTGCATCGGTGTGAGCGTCCCCGGCACTGTTGACCACAGTGGGACGGTCGGTCTCGCGCCGAACCTCGGCTGGCGCGACAAGCCGTTCGGGGCGATGCTCACCGCGGTCGCCGACTCGCGACTGCCGGTCGTGGTCGGCAACGACGCCGATCTGGCCATGCTCGCCGAACACACCCGCGGGAACGCTCGGGGATGTGACGACGCGGTCTTCCTGATCGGCCGGACGGGCGTCGGCGCCGGCATCATCGTCAACGGCGGGCCGCTGCGCGGTCATGACGGGCACGCCGGCGAGATCGGACACAACGTCATCGACTCGTCCGGACCGAAGTGCCACTGCGGCAAGCGCGGCTGCCTCGAGACCTACGTCGGCGACACCGCGCTGATCAGCCTGGCCGGCCGGCGCCGGCGCAACGGCGACGATGCGCGATACGTGTTCGCAGCAGCACGCGACGGCCAGTCCCGAGCGGTGGAAGCGGTGCAGACGGTCGCGGTCTCACTCGGCCGCGCGATCGCCGGACTCGTGAACATGCTCAACCCGGAGCGCGTCCTGCTCGGCGGCTTGTTCGCCGATGTCCTGGACGTCGCTCGACCTGACCTCGAAGCGGCGCTGGACAACTACGTGCTCGACGCGCCGGGTGAGACCGTGCTGCTCTGCAAGCCCGGGCTGGGTGCGGACTCGGCACTGCTCGGGGCGGCCGAGGTCGCCTTCGCGGAGCTGATCGCCGACCCGTTGCGCGGCCGCATGCTCGTCGCCCGCTGAGGCTCACTCACGGTAGCCTCTCAGGACTCGCCTTGGGAGGGCTCACATGCGCATCGGATCTGTCGTCGCACTTGCGGCGGCCGGATTGGCCATCGCGGCCACAGCCACCGGCATCACATACGCAGCAACGAGTACGGACGGGTCGGTGCGCGCGTGCGCCAATTCGAAGGGCACGCTGCGCCTGCTCGACCCGCACGGCAACTGCCCGGCGAACTACAGCAAGGTGTCGATCAGCAAACGCGGCCCGAAGGGCAAGCCGGGTGCGACCGGTCCGCGCGGCAAGCAGGGTGTCGCCGGTCCCGGCGCCGTGCGTCTCGCCGTCAGCTCCACAAGCGGGCTGAAGACGAAGGAGACCGCACGCATCGCGGGAACGACCCTTACCGTCGAGGTGCTCTGCAATCCCGCCGACAATGCGCAGGTTTATGTCAGCCTCGACCACGCCGGCGCGCCGTTCACATTCGAGGGCATGGCCGGCTACGTCGGCATGGGCTCCGGATCTGTTCTGTATCAGGACCCGACCAGCGCGGCCTCGAACGAGTCGCAGAACTTGACCGACAGGACCGCAGAGGTTTCAGCGTCGCAACTCGGGGATCCGCACTCGGTCGAGTTCAGCTCGATGAACGGCACCGTCGCCGCGAATCTGGTCCTCGCGCAGGGCAGCAGGATGTTCTCCGTGCAACTCGGCGCATTCCATTCCGACGACTCTTGCTGGGCGCACGCCATGGTGATCCCGGCCGGTTGAAAGTCCCCGCTTCTCCCCCGGCGAAGGGGTGGTGACGGCAGGCAGTCAGACGGCGCCGAGGGCCTGCCGCTCGAACTGGGTGCGGTACAGCTCGGCGTACAGACCGTCGGCCGCGATCAGTTCTGCGTGTGTGCCGGTCTCGACGACGCAGCCCTCGTCGAGCACCACGATCAGGTCGGCGTTGAGCACTGTCGAGAGCCGGTGCGCGATGACCAACGACGTACGGCCGGCCAGTGCGGTCGCGAGCGCGTCCTGGACGGCCACCTCGCTCTCGCTGTCGAGATGCGCGGTGGCTTCGTCGAGGATGACGATCTCGGGCCGCTTCAGCAGAAGTCGTGCGATCGCGAGGCGAGCCTTCTCACCACCGGACAGCCGGTAACCGCGGTCGCCGACCACCGTGTCGAGGCCGTCGGGCAACGACGCGACCAGCTCGCCGATCTGCGCCGCCTCGATGGCAGCCAGCAATTCGTCGTCAGTCGCGCCCGGCGCCGCGTAGCGCAGGTTGTCGCGGATCGTGTCGTGGAACATGTGCGCCTCTTGGCTCACGACTCCGATCCGGTCGCGCAGCGAAGCCTGCGTCACGCTGCGCACGTCGTGGCCACCGACCCGCACGGCACCGGAACGCACGTCGTAGATGCGCGGCACCAGCTGGCTGATCGTCGTCTTGCCGGCGCCGGACGGACCGACCAGCGCGATCATCTGCCCCGACTCGGCCCGGAACGAGACGCCGTGCAGGACCTCCTGCGCGCCGGTCGTGTCGAGCACCGCAACGTCCTCGAGCGACGCCAGTGACACCTCGTCCGCGGTCGGATACGAGAAGCGCACATCGTCGAACTCGATGGTGCGTGCCGTCGCGGGCAGTTCCACGGCATCCGGTGCGTCGTCGATCATCGGATCGAGATCGAGCACCTCGAAGACCCGATCGAAGCTGACGAGTGCGCTCATGATGTCGACGCGTGCGTTCGAGAGGGCCGTCAACGGCCCGTACAAACGTGTGAGCAACAGTGCCAGAGTCACGACGGTGCCGGCGGACAACTGGCCGGTGATCGCGTAGTAGCCACCCAACCCGTACACGAGCGCCTGGGCCAGCGCGGCGACCAACGTGAGCGCGACGAAGAACGCCCGGCCGTACATCGCCGACGTGATCCCGATGTCGCGCACCCGCGCGGCGCGTGACCGGAACGACTCGGCCTCGTCGGCGCTTCGTCCGAACAGCTTGACCAGCAGTGCGCCGGCAACGTTGAACCGCTCGGTCATCGTGGCGTTCATCGACGCGTTCAGGTTGTAGGACTCACGGGTGATGTCCTGCAGCCGGTGCCCGATGCGTCGGGCCGGCAGGACGAAGACCGGCAGCATGACGAGCGACAGTGCGGTGATCTGCCACGACAGCGTGAACATCACGGCTGCGGTCAGCGCGAGCGACACCACGTTCGAGACCAGCCCCGACAGCGTCGAGGTGAACGCCTGCTGGGCGCCCATCACGTCGTTGTTCAACCGGCTCACCAGCGCGCCGGTCTGCGTCCGGGTGAAGAACGCGAGCGGCATGCGCTGCACATGGGTGAACACGGCCGTGCGCATGTCGTAGATCAGGCCTTCACCGATGCGTGCCGAGTACCACCGCTGTGCGAACGACAACGCCGAATCGATGACGGCGAGGATCGCGATCACCGCCGCGATCCACGCCACGACATGGACTGCGGCGCGTGCGGTGATGTCGTTGACCACCCGGCCGGCGAGCACCGGAGTGGCCACGCCGATCAGCGCATCGGCGATGATCATGATGAGGAACACGATCAGGGCCGCACGGTACGGAGTCGCGAAGCGCAGGATGCGGCGCCACGTGCCTCGGGGCACCTTACGGCCGGTGCCGCCCCGGCTTCGCGGCATCGAACGCCAGGCGTAGGAATGCATCGATGTCATGAACTACCTCCGTGCAGCCAACACCTAACCCACGGTAGGTCTTCCCTCTGACGTCAGTCCTCGCGATCGAGCCCGACCAGGGCCCGCAGGCGTCGGTACTGGGCCTCGCGCTCGGCGCGTTCCTGCTCGACCTGGGTTCGTGACGCGGCATTGAGCAGCAGCGACTTCGTCTCGGTGGACGCATCGCGCTGCACGGCGAGCAATGCGGCGACCGTACGGTCGACAGCCGCGTCCAAGTCCGCCGACGGCACGACCGAGGACGCCACCCCGATGCGCAGGGCCTCCTGCGCATCGACGGCACGTCCGGTCAGGCAGATCTCGGCGGCGCGTGAGTAGCCGACCAGATCGACCAGCCGCTTCGTCCCACCGAGGTCGGGGACGATGCCCAGTCGCGGCTCGGCCATGGTGAACTGCGCATCCTCGGCAAGGATCCGGATATCGGCGCCGAGTGCGAGTTGGAAGCCGGCACCGATGGCATGGCCCCGGACCGCGGCGATACTGACCAGGTCGGGACGCGACATCCAGTCGAACGCGCGCTGCCATACGGCGATCTGCGCGGTCGCGTCGTCCTGCGACATGCTCGTCAGCGACACGATCCCGGGCGCACCGTCGACGCCCTCGGGCGCGAACATGGCGCGGTCGAGGCCGGCCGAAAACGACCGACCCCGACCGCGGAGCACCACGACACGCACTGTGCCGGGTAGTTCTCGTGCGACCTTCGACAGGCCCGACCAGGTGTGCGGGGTCTGGGCGTTGAGCTTCTCGGGACGGTCGAGGGTCAGGGTGGCGACCTCGCCGGCGACGCTAGCGGTGAACCCGGCTTCGGCCGGGACGTCGAGTTGCGTTGCGGGTTTGGTCGCGCTCAGGGCTACCGCCTCTTCGTCTTGGTCCGGGTTGCTCCGCCGCGACCGCGCAGGGTCGCGCCTGACTCGGACAGTACCCGGTGCACGAAGCCGTACGAACGGCCGTGTGCCTCGGCGAGCTCACGAATGCTCTTGCCCTTGTCGTACTGCTTCTTCAGGTCGGTCGCGAGCTTGTTCCGGTCACTGCCGGTGATCCGCGCGCCCTTCTTCAGAACTGCCGTTGCCATGAGTCCTCCGCACTACTTGTCGAATGCGATGCCAGCCCCCGCTGCACTCGCAATACCGCTGGAAGCACGAATGAAAGCAGCTAGGCAAACGGCCGTGCAAGATCGACTTGGGCATTGCGTGCCTAGGGATTCCAAGAGCATTTTCAGCTCGGGCAAAGCGGGTCAAAGCACCCTGTCCATCCGGCTAATGCGTGCCACGAAGCGATCTTGGGACAGCGTGTACACGCCTAGGCAAGCGCGATCAAATCGACAAGATCGGCACTCCAGGAGTCCTCGACTCCATCGGGCAAAAGGATCACCTTTTCTGGAGCCAGCGCCTCGACAGCGCCTTCGTCGTGCGTGACCAGGACGATCGCGCCGGCGTACGTGCGCAACGCGTCGAGCACCTGCTCCCGACTGACCGGATCGAGGTTGTTCGTCGGCTCGTCCAGCAGCAGGACGTTGGCCGCACTCGTGACGAGCATCGCCAGCGCCAACCGGGTCTTTTCGCCACCGGACAGGACGCCTGCCGGTTTCTCGACATCGTCGCCGCTGAACAGGAAGGCACCGAGGATCTTGCGCAGATCGGTGTCGGACAGGTCCGCGCGGCCGACCGCGAACGCCGACGTGCGCATGTTCTCGAGGATCGTCCGATCGTGGTCGAGCGTCTCGTGTTCCTGCGCGTAGTAGCCGAGGCGCAGCCCATGCCCCGGTAGCACCGAACCGGTGTCGGGCTGTTCGAGTTGCGCGAGCAGGCGCAGCAGCGTCGTCTTGCCGGCACCGTTGAGCCCGAGCACAACTACGCGTGTACCGCGGTCGATCGCGAGGTCGACGTCGGTGAACACCTCGAGCGAGCCGTAGGACTTCGACAACCCTTCGGCACGCAAAGGCGTACGGCCGCACGACGCAGGCGCGGGAAAGCGCAGCCGCGCGACCTTGTCACGCACCCGCTCCTCGGCCATGCCGGCCGCAAGCGCGTCCGCGCGACGCAGCATCTGCTGTGCAGCACGCGCCTTAGTCGCTTTCGCGCGCATCTTGTCGGCCTGCGTGCGCAGCGAGTCGATCTTGCGTTCGGCGTTGGCGCGCTCGCGATGCCGGCGTCGCTCGTCGGTCTCGCGCTGTTGCAGGTACGCCTTCCAACCGAGGTTGTAGACATCGACAGTCATGCGATTGGCGTCGAGGTTCCACACCTTGTTGACCACCGCGTCGAGCAGGTCGACGTCGTGGCTCACCACGATGAGCCCACCGTTGTGCTGACGCAGGAAATCGCGCAGCCAGGTGATCGAATCGGCGTCGAGGTGGTTGGTCGGCTCGTCCAACAGCAGAGTGGTGGGCTCCCCCGCCGAGTCGGCGAACAGGATCCGTGCGAGCTCGACACGACGGCGCTGGCCGCCCGACAGCGTGCGTAGCGACTGGACGAGCACCCGGTCGGGCAGACCGAGGTTCGCGCAGATGCGCGCCGCCTGGCTCTCGGCGGCGTATCCGCCGAGCGCGGCGAACCGGTCCTCGAGATTGCCGTAGCGACGCACCAGCCCGGCGTCGTCCGGTGTCTCGGCCAGCGCGATCTGGGCCTTGGCGATGTCCGCGACGAGGGTGTCGAGGCCACGCGCCGACAGCACGCGGTCGCGGGCGGTCACGTCGAGGTCCCCGGTGCGCGGGTCCTGCGGCAGGTAGCCGACCGGCCCCTTCACGTCGATCTTGCCCGCGTGCGGCAGGCCCTCACCGGCGAGGACGCGCATGGCCGTGGTCTTGCCGGCCCCGTTGCGTCCGACGAGCCCGATCCGGTCGCCGTTCGCGACACGCAGGGTCTGGGGTTCGAGAAGGATGCGCGCTCCGGCGCGCAGCTCGAGATCGGTGGCGGTGATCATGAGTGGGAAACGCTCCTTGGCAATGGACAGACGGGTGGCGTGGAAGCGACCCGTCCGCTAAATGGCCAAGTGCGACATGTGCCTATCGTACTTGGCGTGCGATACAACAAATCGGCGCGACTCGACACGTCCGGTGTGCGGGATGCGCGGCGGTCCGGCGGCGGCAAACTCGGTGGACGCAGCGGCGTAGCCCTCGGTGGCGGTGGGATCGGAATCGCCGGCGTGGTGATCTACCTGCTGGTCACGCTGCTCACCGGTAACGGCAGCTCGAGTTCGGCGGTCACCAACGTGCTCGGTCAGCTCGGGCAGGGCGGTAACAGCTCGACCGCGGACAACTCCGAGATCGCCAAGGAGTGCCGGACCGGAGCCGACGCGAACGCCCATCTCGAATGCGCGGTCGTCGCGGACATCGACTCCATCCAGGAGTTCTGGCAGGGCGAACTGCCCAAGCACGGCGCGCACTACACCGACATCCCGACGGTGTGGTTCACCGGTTCGGTGAACACCGGCTGCGGCGCTGCCGACACCGGTGCCGGCCCGTTCTACTGTCCGGCGGACAAGCAGGTCTACATCGACTTGAGCTTCTACAACGACCTGAAGACACAGTTCGGCGCGCAGGGCGGACTGTTCGTCGACGCCTACGTGCTCGGCCACGAGTACGGGCACCATGTGCAGGATCTGCTGGGCATCGAGTCGAACGTCAAGCCAGGGGTCACCGGACCGAACTCCGGGTCGGTGCGACTGGAGTTGCAGGCCGACTGTTTCGCAGGGCTGTGGGCCAAGCACGCGACGACCACCAAGGACCCGGACGGACAGGTGCTCATCAGCTCGATCACCGCGGACGACGTCAATCGTGCACTCGACACGGCGGCCCGGATCGGCGACGACTACATCCAGACCCATCTCGGCAACGGGCACGTCAACACCAAGCAGTTCACGCACGGCACGTCTGCCCAGCGTCGGAAGTGGTTCTCGACCGGCTATCGCACCGGCGACTTCTCGGCGTGCGACACGTTCGGCGCGACCGACCTGGGTTAGCTGACCGGCTCCCGCCCGCGGAAGGTGCGCCGGTAGGTCAGTGGGGCGACGCCGACCGCGGTGCGCAGGTGCGCGCGTAACGTCGCGCCGCTACCGAGCCCGGAACGGGCAGCGACGTCGTCGACCGGCAGGTCCGTCGTCTCGAGCAGGTGCCGAGCCGCGTCGATGCGCTGAGCTAGCAGCCAGGCGCCGGGCGACTGCCCGGTCTCGTCGCGGAATCGGCGATTGAA
>DASXJN010000134.1:0-6524 GCA_036497365.1 Jatrophihabitantaceae bacterium
ACGAGGTCGTCCGCCAGATGCACCACTTCGGCGGAGTGCATCGGCCACGTCTCGTGCTCGTTCGGCACCCAGATCGTGCGGCCGCGCACGCGCGAGTGCGCACCCCAGCGTGCGGTCAGCCACTGCTCCAGCGGCGTCGGACGGACGGGCGCACCGACCCGCAGCGCGACGGTGCTGCGCAGTCCCGCCCGCGGCCAGCGTCGCACGCTCTCGTAGCGCAATTCGTCGCCGTCGCGGGTCAGCCGCATCCGCGCCCAGGTGTACGGGATGCCGAACGCGGCGCGCGCGAAGGGCACGATCGCCGCCCGCGCAGTCTCGAGCGACCGGAACAGCACGCCGTGCCGTCCGGCGTCGTCCACCGAGTACAGCCGCACGTTCGTCTCGAGGAACCAGCCCAGATACGGCACCGGCAGGTGCGGCAAGCCCGCCCGCCGCATCGCGAACGGCACCAGTGCCACGTAGCTGAAGCCGTCGTCGAACACGTCGGGACGGGTGCCGGGTGGGAAGAACCCGGCTACGTCGGACGGACGCACCGGCCAGTGCAGGAACGTCAGGTCACACCAGCGCTGGTCGAACACGACCGGCGGACGCAACGGCGGCGCGCGCAGCGGATACCCGTCGAGCGCCACCGTTGCGTCGTCAGCCGGTCGGCCTACCAGATCACCAGGACGTTGCGACGTAGGTGGTCTCGAGGTACTCGTCGATGCCTTCGTAGCCGCCTTCGCGGCCGAGCCCGGACTGCTTGACGCCGCCGAACGGCGCGGCCGGGTCGGAGACCAGGCCGCGGTTCAGTCCGACCATGCCGACCTCGAGCCGCTCGCTGACCCGCAGCCCGCGCGCCAGCGAGCCGGAGTACACGTAGCCGGACAGTCCCATCTCGGACGCGTTGGCCAGTTCGAGGGCTTCGTCCTCGTCGCGCACCGGAATGATCGGCGCGACCGGGCCGAAGATCTCTTCGGTCGCGGCCGCGGCGTCGCGCGGGACGTCGGACAGCACGGTGGCCGGGTAGAAGTACCCGGCGCCGGACGGCCGCTGCCCACCGAGGACGACCGAGGCGCCCGCCTCGACCGAACGGTCGACCTTGTCGGCGATGCCCTCGACCGCGCGCGCGTTGATCATCGGGCCGAGCTGGGTCTTCTCATCGGTGCCGGGGCCCATCACCAGCGAACCCATCTTCTCTGCCATCTTGGCCGCGAACTGCGACGCAACCGACGACTGCACCAGGAACCGGTTGGCCGCGGTGCACGCCTGGCCGCCGTTGCGCATCTTGGCCAGCATCGCGCCCTCGACCGCCGCGTCCAGATCGGCGTCGTCGAGCACGATGAACGGCGCGTTGCCGCCGAGCTCCATCGAGCAGTTCACGATCCGGTCGGCGGCCTGCTTGAGCAGCTGACTACCCACCCCGGTCGAAACGGTGAACGACAACTTGCGCACCCGCGCGTCCGACAACGCAGCCGTCACCAGATCACCCGGACGATCGGTGGTCAGCACGTTCACCACACCGGCCGGCGCACCGGCCTCGGTGAGCAGCGAGGCGAGCATCAGCCCGGTCAGCGGCGTCTCGCCGGCTGGCTTGAGCACCACCGTGCAGCCCGCCGCCAGCGCCGGACCGATCTTGCGGGTCGCCATCGCGGCCGGAAAGTTCCACGGCGTGAGCAGCAACGCGACACCGACCGGCTTGCGGAAGGTCAGGATGCGGTTCGCCCCCGACGGCGCGGTGCGCAGCTCACCACCGATTCGCACCGCCTCCTCGGCGAACCAGCGGAAGAACTCCGCCGCGTAGACGACCTCACCCCGCGCGTCGGTGAGCGACTTGCCCATCTCCAAAGACATCAAATACGCAAGGTCCTCCTTGCGCTCGATCATCAACTCGAACGTCCTGCGCAACACCTCTGACCGCTCGCGCGGCGCTGTGGCCGCCCAGTCCGGCAGCGCCGACGCGCCGGCAGCCACAGCCGCCGCGACATCGTCGTCGCCGGCGTTGGCAACCGAAGTGATCTCATCCCCCGTCGACGGATTGAAGACAGCGAACGAACCGCGCGACCCGCCGGTCCACTTGCCGTCGATGAACAACTCGTTCGGGGTACCGCTCGGAAGCGCGCTCGTGCTCGACATACCTCCACCTTGCCACTTCCGGAAAAGGGTGCGTGAACCCTTCATGAACGGTGCCTGGAATCGACCGATTCACCCTCGGTCGGCTCCTAGCATCGGCCGCGATGCGCGCCGTTCCCCTCACCGTGACAGCGCTGCTCGCGGTGCCGTTACTGGCTGCTTGCGGCAGCGCGGCTCGTCCCGCGGAACCCGTCTCGGTGTCGGTGTCGTCCTGCGGCGCGCACTGGGCCGACACCACTGCCGGGGCGCAGCACGTCCGGATTCGGGACACCGACAGCCGACCGGGCGAAGCACAGCTCATCGATCCGTCCAGCCAGGCGGTCTACGCCGATGTCGAACCGCTCGGGCCCGGCACCACCACGGACGTGGACGTGTCGCTGTCGGCCGGTCGCTACGCCTGGCGCTGCCTGATGGAGGACGAGCCGGCGGTGACGGGACCGACGGTCACCCTCACCGGTACCGCGAAGGGCAGCACGCCCGCGGTCGTACCGGTCACCCAAGCCGATCTCATCACCGCCACTCAGGCCTACGAGCACTACGTCACCGGACAGCTCCCCCGGCTGGTCACTCTCGTCGGCAGGCTTCGCAACGCGCTGGACGATCCCGGGGCGGCTCGGATCGCCTGGCTCACCGCGCACGTCGAGTACGAACGACTCGGCGCGGCCTACGACGCGTTCGGGCCGCTCGACGCTGCGATCAACGGACTGCCCGCCGGTCTGCCCGGCGGCGTCACCGACCCGAACTGGACCGGGTTCCACCGCATCGAGTACAGCCTGTGGCACGGCGCGCCGACCGCGCTCGTCCGGATCGAGGTCGAGCAACTCGGCAAGGACGTCCGACGCCTCGAACAGCACTTCGCCCACGCCCAGCTCGACCCGTTGCAGATCGGCATCCGCGCGCACGAGATCACCGAGAACGCGCTGCAGTTCGAGCTCACCGGCAAGACCGACTTCGGCAGCAATTCGCAACGGCAGACCGTGCTGGCCAACCTGCAGGGCACGCAGACCGTGCTCGGGATCATCCACACGCTGATCGCCCCGGGCTACCCCGGTCTCGGACGCACCGAGCAGCTGCTGCACCAATCCGAACTCGATCTGCGGCAGCCGGCGACACACGAACGGATCGACGCCGACATCAGCGAACTGTGCGAGCGGCTCGCACCGATCGCATCGATCCTCGAGCCGAGGAAGACGCGGTGAGAGAAGTCAACCGGCGGGGGTTCCTCACCGGCACGGCCGGTGCGTTGGGCGGAGCCGCGCTCGCGAGTGCAGCGTCGCGGACGATCAACGCCGACGCGGCGGTCGCTACCGCTTCGGCGCCGCGGTTCCACGGCCCGCACCAGGCCGGCATCGTGGACGAGCGGCAGAACAACGCCGCGTTCGTGAGCTTCGACGTTGTTGCGCGCGATCGCAACGAGCTGGTCGAGCTGCTGCGCACCCTCACGGCGCGCGCCCGCGTCCTGACCACCGGCGGGCCGGTGGCGGCGCTGGGCATCGCCGCTCCAGCTGGCGACCCGGGCACGCTCGGCCCGTCCGTCCCGGCCGGCCGGCTCGCTGTCACGATCGGCCTCGGCGCGTCACTCTTCGACGACCGCTATGACCTCGAGGCCGCGAAACCGCGACGGCTGCGCCCGATGGACACCTTTCCCGACGACGACCTCGACCCGGCCCGCTGCCACGGCGACGTGCTGGTGCAGCTCACCGCACCGCAGCAGGACACCGTCCTGCACGCGCTGCGCGATCTCACCCGGCACACCCGCGGCCTCATGCAACCGCGCTGGCGCATCGACGGCGTGGTGCCGCCGCCACGTCCGTCCGGAGCGTCACGCAACAACCTCGGCTTCAAGGACGGGATCGCCAATCCGCCGCCGGCACTGGCCGATCAGCTCGTCTGGACCGGGCCCGGCGAGCCGTCGTGGGCGCGCGGCGGCAGCTATCAGGTCGTCCGCGTCATCCGCATGCTGATCGAGTTCTGGGACCGCGTCACCCTTGGCGAGCAGGAGCGCATGATCGGCCGCCACCGCGATACCGGCGCGCCGCTGTCGGGCAACCGCGAGACGGACGCGCCGAACTACACCAACGATCCCAACGGCGCGACGATCCCGCTCGACGCGCACATCCGGCTGGCCAACCCGCGCACCGCGCAGGCCGACTCGAGCCGCATCCTGCGGCGCGGCTACAACTACGACCTCGGCATCGACAGCAACGGCAACCTCGACACCGGACTGATCTTCACCTGCTTCCAGCAGGACCTCGACCGGCAGTTCGTCGCGGTGCAGAACCGGTTGGCCGGCGAACCACTGGTCGACTACATCTCACCTGTCGGTGGCGGATATTTCTTCGCCGTCCCCGGTGTGCGCAACGGCGCGGACTGGTATGGACGAGCGTTGATCGACGAGACCGCCAGCCAGCGTTAAGCGCACATTCACCACGAGTCCGTTCGGGCGATATCCCACAGGACAAGCGTGTCCGATCGGAAAGCTCTTCTTACCGAAAGGACGTTCCGTGCGCCATCGATCTCGCCTCGTCGCGGCAGCCGGTGTTGCCACCGTGGCAGCAGCAACGCTGATCGCGACCAGCCTCGCCTCGTCGGCGAACCCGCCCAGACCCCAGAAGGACCGCTCGAACCAGACGGCCGGCCCGATCAAGCACCTGGTCGTGCTGTTCGACGAGAACGTCTCGTACGACCACTACTTCGGCACCTACCCGAAGGCGAAGAACACCGACGGGACGAAGTTCTACGGCGTGACGAGCACGCCTCCCAACGACAACCTGATCACGTCGGGCAATCTGACCAGCAACCCCAACCAGTACTACCCGACCCGTCTCACGCCGAGTGAGGCGATGACCTGCGACCAGAACCACAACTACGGTCCGGAGCAGCTCGCCGAGAACGACGGCGCGATGGACTCGTTCGTGCAGCACGTCAGCGTCGACACGTGCAGCGGCGAGTTCGGCGCACCCGGCCTGACGATGGACTACTACGACGGCAACACGGTCACCGCGCTGTGGAACTACGCGCAGCAGTACTCGCTGTCCGACAACTCGTGGGACACGACCTACGGACCGTCCACGCCTGGCGCGCTGAACCTCGTCTCGGGCCAGACCCACGGCTTCCGCGAGGTCGACTCGGTCACGGGCAAGCAGGTTCCGACGCCGGGCGGCTACGTGCTCGTCGCACCGGACAAGAACGGCGTGGGCACGGTCGTCAACGACCCCGACCCGGCCTACGACGACTGCTCCGACAGCAACCACACCTCGACCAACACGCTCGCTGCCGCGACCGGTCAGAACATCGGTGACCTGCTCAACGACCGCGGCGTGACATGGGGCTGGTTCCAGGGCGGCTTCGCGCCTACGACGCCGGCCGGCAACGGCGCCACCTACGCGGTCTGCGGCACGAAACACACCAACGTGGGCGGCGCGTCAGTGGTCGACTACAGCGCGCACCACAACCCGTTCGAGTACTACCAGTCGACCTCGAACCCGCACCACGTTGCGCCGGCCGACCTCGCCGAGGTCGGGCACAACGGCCAGGCCAACCACGAGTACGACCTGAGCTGGTTCGACAAGTCGGTCAAGCAGGACAGCCTGCCCGCGGTCAGCTTCGTCAAGGCCGCCGAGTACCAGGACGGTCACGCCGGGTACTCCGACCCGATCGACGAGCAGCACTTCCTCGTGCACGAGATCAACGTGTTGCAGAAGTCGCCGGAGTGGAAGAGCACCGCTGTCGTCATCGCCTATGACGACTCGGACGGTTGGTACGACCACGCGTTCGCGGCGCCGACGAACGGCTCGTCGACCAGTCTCGACTCGTCGATGTGCTCGAGCCAGACGACGATGGCCGGCAGCTACCAGGGCCGGTGCGGCCCGGGTCCGCGCCTGCCGATGCTGGTCGTGTCACCGTGGGCGAAGACCAACTTCGTCGACAACACCGCGACCGAGCAGTCGTCAATTACGAAGTTCATCGAAGACAACTGGTTCACCGGACGGATCGGTGACGGCTCGTTCGACGAGCGCGCCGGCACCCTCGCGAACATGTTCGACTTCACCCAGTCGAACAACAAGCGCGTGCTGCTGAAGAAGAACGGATCCGTCAAGTCGATCACGCCGATCCGCGGCGGACGCCCGATGGCGGCAACCCGGGTCATCGCCCGGTAGCCACCGCGAAATCCGGCACCGAACACGCACCGGCGCGTTGAGTGAACACCTATTCACTCAACGCGCCGGTTGTGGTTATGGTCGGACGATGCAGCCTGCGGAGGTGCGCGACGGCGGCGCCCTGCTCGGTACCGCCCTCGGCGAGTTCGCCGAACTCGCCCGCGACGTGCACAAGGCGATCGCCGCGCGCGTGTTCGGGCTGCTCGGCCCGGTCGGCGCGCCGGTCCGGATGCTGCACGACGCCATCTCGGC
>DASXJN010000135.1:0-7677 GCA_036497365.1 Jatrophihabitantaceae bacterium
CGAGGTCACGAAGGTGCCGGCCGCGTTGTGGAAGCGCGCGAGCGCGGCGCCGACGGCATTGAACAATTCGTCCGTCCACGGCGGCTCGGGCTTGGCGCCCGGTACCCACTCGGTCAAGGCGAACGGACGAGCGCCCTCGGGAGCTGCAAGAACGCCGACCGTGTCGCCGTCGGCGAGCCGCACGTCGGCAGCGATGTGCAGTCCTGCGTTGACGAGGTGGCGGGCGAGGGCCTGTTCCCAGCGCACTTCGTCGGCGGTGAACCGCCCGAGGCCGTAGATCTTCAGTGCGTAGGACTGCTCATCGGTGACGACCCGGTACACGTCGTTGTTGAACGCGCGAACAAGAACGACATCGGTCACCGCCAACCCGTAGTGCTGGCCGACCAGGCCGGTCACGGTGGAGATCGTGGGCAGAGTCCGTGCCCAGCGCGTCATAGTTCTCGGATAGTAGGCGCGCCCTGATCACTTCGAGCTGATCAGCTCCCACGGCGTCTGTCCCGGGTCATTGACGGTGATGCCCGGTACGTCGCCGCGGGTGTACCACTTGGCCTGGAAACCGATGCCATCGAACAGCACGCGCGTCCCTGCGCGATACGTCTTGGTCGCGGACCATTTCGGGTACGTGCCCGCAGCCATCGTGGGCGTCGGCTTCGGGTGCTCGCCCGGCAGGACGGGACCGATCAGCGTCCACGGGGTCTGCGACGAGGACGACACCGGTGCGTCGGGCGTATCGCCCTTCGTCCACCACTTGGCCTGGTAGACGTTGCGATGCCACACGATCTTCGTGCCCGCCGCGTACGGCATCGTCGGGTTCCAGATCGGATACGGCGAGGTGGCTGGGTCGTCGACGATCGAGGTCCCCGTCGGGCTCGGCGATGCGGACGCGCCCGCCTCGAACTTCACCGGCTTGCCCGCCTTGAACGCTTGGAAGATCTTCGCGAACTGCCCGGCCCGCTGCGCGATGCCACTGCAGTTCGGCGACACGATCGTCACGTTCGCGTAGTTCGGGCCGCACGCCTGGTCGCGGTTGAGCGACCACATCGACATCCGCCGCAGATGCTTCTGTTCGGCGAAGCGCACGAGCGCAGCCGCGTCACGAAGATCCAAGCGCTCGTCGCTCGAGTCGTTCTGTCCGATCATCGGCGTCGCACCGATCAACTGCCACGATCGCGCCGCGCTGACCTTGTGCCCGGCCGCGGCGAACGCGGAGCGCACCTGGTCGGCGAGATGCGTGAGCGCCGACTCGCTCGCGGTGGTCAGGCTCATGCCCTTCGGCAGTGACGATCCGTAGTCCATGATCAGCCCGTTGACGCCGGCGATCGTCACCTTCGCGTTCAACATCGTGGCCAATGCGGCCGATCCGGCCGATGTCAGTCCGGACGGGTCCACCGGCAGGGTGAGCCAGATCTGCAACGGGTCGCCCGCTGCGCGGGCCTGCTGCTGGACGGTGTGCAGCGCCTGCGCCCGGCGCGCGACGACGGTCGACGAGAGCGCGGTGTCGCCCTCGAGGTCGAGGTCGATCGTCCCGACCGAGTAGCGCTGGACGACCGCGCGGTAGGCGGCGGTCAGCTTGGCGATGTCCGTGCACCCGTTGGCGAGCTCCGAGTTCGCGGCGCCGCCGAACGAGACGGCGACCTGACCGCGGCGCTGCCCGAAGCGGGCGACCCGACGGTCGAGGTCGAGGGCGGTTGATGCCGAGTCGAGGGAGTAGCTGCCACCCCAGCTCGGCTCGCACGCGTCGCCCGCCGAGCTCACCACGAAACCGAGCACCAGGTTGGACTCGTGCGCGTTCTCGAACGCGTATTGCGGCGTTGCGGTCGCGTCGACGTAGGGCATGAAGGCCGACTGGACGACGAGTGACCGCGCCGACCGCGACACCGAACGGAACGCGACGATCGACGCGCACGCAGCAGCGACGACGACGATCAGGACGGCGATCCGCAGCACGGAGATGCGGCGGCGGGGCGCCTCAGCGGGGGCCGGCGCGGCCGCCTGCGCGGCGGCGAAGGCGCGTTCCTCGGGGGTCATGGCAGAAAGTCCCAACGATCTAGGCGGGGGGCTGGTCAATGTATGTAAAATTGTTGTAAGTTAGATTACTGTAAAGGAAGACATCTGGGAAGCGGCTCTCATCAGCGAGCGACCCCGCCCCCGCAGCTCGTTCGCCTGAGGAGTTCCGATGGTCCGACCGACCGTCCGTCCGGATAGTGGCGCCCCCCGCCGGCAATGGGGCGCCGACAAACGCGCCACCCCGCTGCCCGCGGTCACGGCGCCGGTGAGCGACGCGATGATCACCCTCGGCCGCCTCGGCATGGTCGTCACCCTGTTGGCCTGGGCCGGCTACTTCGTGGTGACGATCGTGTCGCAGTTGGTGAACCGCGGCTTCCAGGGCATGACCTACACCTCGGAGACGGCCGGGTATGTGCTCATCGTCTCGTTCCTGACGCTGTCGTCGCTGGTCTACCTGATCGCACGGCAGGGCGCGCTCTACCGGACGCGTGCGCACCGCCGGGTGCCGCGCGCAGTGATCGACGACGCGTTCGACGACGTGCTGCCGACGATGACGGCGCTCGTGCCGTCCTACCGCGAAGAGATCCCGACCATCCGCAAGACGCTGCTCTCGGCGGCGTTGCAGGAGTATCCGTACCTGCGCGTCGTGCTCCTGCTCGACGACCCGCCGAACCCGCCGGCCGGCCCGAATGCCGATCTGCTCGCCTCGGCCCGCGGTCTCGCCGCCGAACTCAATGCCTGGCTGGCCGAGCCGGCGAAGCGCTTCGGCGCGGCGCTCGAGCGCTTCGAGACCGGTGGCGGAACCGAGCCGTCGACGCCGGCCGAGATGCGTGAACTGGCTGCGGAGTTCGGCTGGGCGGCTCGATGGCTGCGCGACCGGGCGGCCGAGGAACCGATCGTCGACCACGTGGACGAGTTCTTCGCCAACTCGGTGCTGCGCGCCCTCGGCGAGGACTTCGCCTCGGTGCACTCGGCGCTCTTGAGCGGCGCGGACCAGGGTCAGGCTCTGCCGCGACAGCGAATGGTGCAGCTCTACCGTCGGCTGGCCTGGACGTTCCGCGCCGAGATCACCTGGTTCGAGCGCAAGCTCTACGCGTCGCTGTCGCACGAAGCCAACAAGGCGATGAACCTGAACAGCTACATGGGGCTGATGGGTCGGACCTTCGAGCCGCGACAGACTCCGAACGGGCTGGTGCTCGAACCCGCCGGTGCCAGCGGGTCGATCGCCATTCCGGACGCGGACTTCCTGCTGACCCTGGACGCGGACAGCGTGCTGCTGCCCGAGTACTGCCTGCGACTCGTCCACCTGATGATGCAGCCCGAGAACGCGCGGCTGGCCGTCGCACAGACGCCGTACTCCGCGTTCCGCGGATCGGCCACGCGGATGGAGCGGCTGGCCGGTGCGACCACCGACCTGCAGCACATCATCCATCAGGGCATGAGTTATCACGACGCGACGTTTTGGGTCGGAGCCAACGCGGTCATCCGCAAGCTCGCACTCGAGGACATCGTCGAGGTCGAGCATTCGCGCGGCTACGAGATCCGCCGCTACGTGCAGGACCGGACCGTCATCGAGGACACCGAATCGTCGCTCGACCTCGCGGTGCACGGCTGGTGGCTGCTGAACTATCCCGAGCGGTTGAGCTACTCGGCCACCCCGCCGGACTTCGGCGCGCTGAGCATCCAGCGGCGGCGCTGGGCCAACGGTGGTCTGCTCATCCTCCCGAAACTGTGGGCCAATGCCCGTGAGCGGACCAAGCGCGGCGAGCACGGCAGCCGTTCGCAGTGGATGCTGCGCGTGAACTACATGGCCTCGACCTGCTGGAGCAGCATCGGTCTGTTGTGGCTGCTTGCGTATCCGTTCAACAGTCGCCTGTTGAGCCCGCTGGTCGTGATCGCCGCTGCACCGTACTTCCTCGCCATGGCGAGCGACCTGCACCGGTGCGGTTACAAGCGCACCGACGTGCTTCGGATCTACGGCTTCAACCTGATCCTGCTTCCGGTCAACCTGGCCGGCGTGGCCAAGTCGGTGCAACAGGCGGTGAGCGGGAAGAAGATTCCGTTCGCCCGCACGCCCAAGGTCAGCAACCGCACGGCGACTCCGCTGCTGTTCGCGGTGGCCCCGTTCGTCATCATCGGCTACTCGATCTGGACGTTCGTCCGCGACTACCACGACCAGAACTGGGGCAACGCGGCGTTCGCCGCGGTCAACACCATCGCCGCGACCTACGCGGTGTGCGCGTTCATGGGTTTCCGCAACACGCTCGTCGACATCTGGCTCGGCTTCGTCGAACGGTTCTACGTCACCGATGCGCCGAAGGAGATCCAGGTCGTCCGGCCGCGTCGCAAGGCCGTGGTTGTGCCGGGTCGACCGGACTGGCAGGACGTGTTGTTCCTGGGCAGCGCCGGTACCGAATCCGGCGAGCACCACGAGACCGAAGGCGCGTTCAGGATCCTTGCCACGCCGCCCAAGGCGCCGCCGAAGCACGATCGGCGCGCCAGTGACCGCGTGCCGCTCGGCCCGGACGGCAAGCCACAGTTCAACCGCCGCGCCGACGACCGGAGCCGCGCCGACGATCGGCGCCGTGACGACGCGATGCGCGACTAGCGACCGACGTCGGCGCGATCAGAAGATCGCGTAGACCTTGCGGACCGTCTCGTGGATCTCCCACGTGCCGGACCAACCCCGCGGGAACACCGCCATGTCTCCGGCGCGCAGTTCGGTGGACTCGCCGCCGTCCGGGGTCACCGTCATGTGGCCGGCGACGAGGTGGATCACCTCGTGTGTCTCGAGCGTCCAATGGGACGGGCCGGGCGAGCACTGCCAGATGCCGCCGGACTGGTCGCCGTCGACCCAGACCTCGAGTCCTGCGGTGTCCATCTGCGGCCCGGTCGCCTCGGCGAGCGGGCCCCAGTCTTCGAGTTCGGCGGCGGCTGCATCGCCGACGTGCGGTGTCTGTGGCATGGCTGTCTTCGAGTCCTTGTCGTCGTCGGGTGTTGGTCGTCAGGCTGGTGGTCAGGTGTGCTGCGGGAAGGGCAGCGCGATGGGGTCTGCGGCGAGCCGGCTGCGGCCCGATTCGTCGAAGCGGTCGAGGCCGAGGTCGGTGACGTCGAGCAACTCGGTCTTGCCGTCGAGGGTGAGGTCGGCAGCGGCGCGAGCGACACCGGGGCCCCACATCATGCCGTGCCCACCGGCGCCGGCGACGATCGTGCCGGTGACCGGTTCGCCGTCGCGGAGCAGTGGGCCGAGGATCGGCAGGTGATCGGGCGTGTAGTCGATCGTCGCCGCCCAGGTGCGGCGTAGCGCGAGACCCGCGCTCGCCGGGAACAGGGTCGCGACGCGGTCGCGCATCCGGGTGAAGTAGTCGGTGTCGAAGTCGCGGGCCGGTCCGGGTTGTTCGTCAGGATTGCTCATACCCCAGAGCAGTCCGCCGGCCTCGCCGGGGCGCCAGTAGATGCCGGACGTGACGTCGAAGGCCATCGGTACCGAGTGCACGTCGACGTCGCGGACCGGTTCGGTGACAACGACCTGATGTCGGGTGCCGCCGGCGAAGATCCGGCCGCCGGCGGTTCGGCCGACCGCGGCGAGATCCGGGCCGCCGGTGAGCACGACCTGTTCGGTGTCGATCGGGCCGTGCGTGGTCTCGACGCCGGTGACGCCGGTCCCGTCGACCCGCAGACCGGTGAACGCGCACCGCTCGCGGATGTCGACGCCGAGCGTGACCAGCGCAGCGCTGTAAGCGAGCACGTTGCGCGGCGGGTCGATGTAACCGTCGCCTGCCGCGAACGAGGCACCGAGCGCGACGCCCTTGGCCAGCCCGGTGTTGCGTCGGTCGAGTTCGCCCGCGTCGAGCCACTCGACCTCGAGACCGAGCGACTGTTGCAGTGCGATGCGCTCGTGCGCGGCCCGCACCTCGTCCTCGGTGAAGCCGGGCATGAGGTAGCCCTGCGCGACGAATCCCGAGTCGAGCGGGTAATGGTCGCGCTGCGTTGTGTAGAAGTCGCGGCTGTACAGGCCGAGGCGGATCGCCGCTTCGGTTCCGCCCTGCGCGCGCACCACGCCCGCGGCCCGGCTGCTCGCACCGTTGCCGAGCGTGTCGGCTTCGACCAGCACGACCCGCCGTCCGGCCGCGGCGAGCATCGCGGCGGTCCAGCCGCCGACCGTGCCACCCCCGACCACCACGACATCGGCCTGCGTCATGTTCGTCCCTTCGTTCGCACCGGCAGACGGACCCAGCTGTGGGCGGGATCGACAACCGCCGTTGCGCCGGTATGCGACGGATCGGTGAAGTCCTTGTCGCTGAGCGTCAGCACGACGCCGAGCCGATGGCCGGCGGGGACGACGGTGTCGGTCGGCGACATGGGCACGACGACCGTGTACCACTTGCCGGGGGTGAGGTCGCTCGGCCGGTTGAGGCTGTTGCGATGTGCCGCGTCGATCCAGCCGCGGCTCAACACGTCGGTGTCGGACGTCGTGTAGTCCAGTCGGGTGTCGAGGTAGCAGGCGTCGTCGACCGCGGTCGACTGCCCCCAGCACGATTGCTTCTTCGTCGTGGTGATGCCGAGGCCGGGGGAGTCGTAGTCGACGCGACGGGTGCGGCCGTACTGCACCAACCGAGCGCTGATCTCGCTGGTCCGCCGATTCAGCTTGATCCGTAGCCGCACCGACGGCGTGCCCGACAGGTGCTGATCGACCGCGTGCTCGGCGCCCAGGAAGACGGTGCGGCCGGCGCGACGGTGCCTCGGCCGCGTGATGATCCGGTGCTCGTGCAGCTTGGGGTGATCGACGATCGTCCGCTTCGCGCTACCCGCAGTGCCGAACCGGACGGTGGTGAGACTCGATGCGTTCGGCCACGAGCGTTCGGTCGTCCACCCGCCGGACGGACGCTGCACGCTGACCTGCGGCTGTGTCATCACGCCGTTGTGCAGTCCTTGCAACCAATGGTCGAACCACTCGTGCAGCGTGCGCACCCAGTGCGAGCGGCGATAGTCGAACGGGTCGACGTGCCCGGTCTGGCTGAGCCAGAGCTTGCGCGTGACGCCGTGGGTACCGAGCGCCTGCCACCAGCTGCTGAACTGATTCGGGATCACGTTCTCGTCGTGCAAGCCGTGCACGATGAACATGCTGGCCTTCACACGCCCCGCGTGCCGGCGGTAGTCACTTGCCTGCCAGTACGAGTTGAAGTCGGCGGTTGCGTCGTCGCTGGCACCTTGCTCGGTCGCAAACTGGTTCTTGCATACCTTCGCCGGCCTGCCGCTGACCGTCTTGTCGAGGAATTTCACGTAGTTGCGTCCGCGCAGCACGCCATCGGCTCGCATGTAGTCGTACCAGCTCGAGATCGACGAGATGGCGACCACGGTCTTGAGCCCGGCGACACCGGTCGCGGCGGCACCGTTCGCGACTGAACCGTCCCACGACTTGCCGATCATGCCGACCTTGCCGTTCGACCACGCTGTCGCTGTGACCCGTTGGCCGCTGCCGTCGAACGCCTTGCCCCGGCCGTTCAGCCAGTTGATGGCGGCGGTGACACCGGCAATCTGATCCGGACCGCCGGCGTCGGCACAGCCGGTCGACCGTCCGGTACCGGGCAGATCCAGCTGCGCCATCGCGTAGCCGCGCGGCACGAAGTAGTTGTCGTAGAACAGCGGCATCTTCGCGATGACCCCGTT
>DASXJN010000136.1:0-5190 GCA_036497365.1 Jatrophihabitantaceae bacterium
AGAGATCGTGCTCGCCTTCGACGGCGTGATGGTCGCCCGCGGTGATCTCGGCGTCGAGATGCCGCTGGAAGCCGTCCCGGTCGTGCAGAAGCGCTGCGTGCAGGTGTGCCGCGACAACGCCAAGCCGGTGATCGTCGCGACCCAGATGCTCGAGTCGATGATCACGCACTCGCGTCCGACCCGCGCCGAGGCGTCGGACGTCGCGAATGCGGTGATCGACGGCGCCGACGCGGTGATGCTGTCCGGCGAGACGAGCGTCGGCAAGTACCCGGTGCAGGCCGTGGCCACGATGAGCCGGATCATCACCTCCGTCGAGGCGTCCGGCACCCAGGTGCGCGGCTTGCAGCACAACCCACGAACCTCCAGCGGTGCGATCGTGAAGGCGGCCAAGGACATCGGCGATGCGCTCGGTGCGGTCGCGCTCGTCGCGTTCACCCAGACCGGCGACACCGCGCGGCGGCTGTCGCGACTTCAGCCGACGCAACGCATCCTGGTGTTCACCCCGGTCGAGCAGGTGCAGCGCCAGATGGCGTTGCTGTGGGGTGCCGAGGCGCAGTTGGTGTGGACGGTGCGAACGACCGACGACATGGTGCGTCAGGTCGACAGCGCGTTGCTCAACCGTGGCGTGTGCCATCCCGGCGACCTGGTGATCATCGTGGCCGGCACGCCTCCGACGACGCCGGGTGCGACCAACACGATCCGCGTGCACCACATCGGCGACATCATGCGTCATGGCGGCTGAGCCGGCCGAGCGCTCTCAGTCCGACGTCGACGGTTTGGTTCGCCTGCTCGATCTCGAGCAGATCGAGGACGGCATCTTCCGTGGCGTCAGTCCGGCGTCGCGGTTGCAACGTGTCTTCGGCGGGCAGGTCGCCGGCCAGGCGCTCGTCGCGGCCGGGCGCACCGTCGACGACGACCGGCACGTTCATTCGCTGCACTCGTACTTCATCCGCCCGGGAGATCCGAGCGTCCCCATCGTCTACGAGGTCGATCGGGTGCGGGACGGACGATCGTTCAGCACGCGGCGCACCGTGGCGATCCAGCACGGCAAGCCGATCTTCACCCTGTCGGCGTCGTTCCAGTTGGAACAGCCCGGCATCGAGCATCAGGCCGAGATGCCCGATGCACCGGATCCCGAGACGCTGCCGCGTTTCGAGGAACGCATCTCGGGCGTACCGGGAGTCTCGGAGTTCTTCCTGAATCAGCCGCGGCCGATCGACATGCGCCACGTCGACCCGCCGCCCTGGGAGCAACGCGAACTCGGCCCGCGCGCCGGAGTACATCGGGTCTGGATGCGCGCCGACGGCCGGCTGCCCGACGACCCGCTGCTGCACGTGTGCGTGCTGACCTTCGCCTCCGACATGACGCTGCTCGACTCGGTGCTGCTGCGGCACGGACTCGCGCCGGGATTCGACCCGATCTCGATGGCATCGCTCGATCACGCCATGTGGTTCCAGCGTCGCTTCCGTGCGGACGAGTGGTTCCTCTACGTCACCCAATCGCCCGCCGCGGCCGGCGGCAGGGGTCTGGCCACCGGTCGGTTCTTCGATCAGTCCGGCCGGCATCTGGTGAGCGTCGTGCAGGAAGGCATGATCCGGATCCGAGAGGAAACCGAGAGCAAATAGTTGCTCGCTCAACTTGCGGATCGCCCGGTGCGCACGTTGACTCGGGGCAGGCGGGGGCCGACGCCTCATCTCTGGGAGTTCGCCCATGGCCCGCCCGATACATCTCGCTGCCGCAGCCGCCGTTTCGGCGTGCGTCGCCGGCCTCGTCCTCGCTCCTGCGGCGAACGCCGCAACGCACCACTCAAGCCATCACACGACTCGTCCGTTCGTCGCGCACGGGATGCTCGTCAAGACATCAGCGAACAGCGTCACCGTGCTTGCGCACGACGTCCACACCGGCAGGTCGGTGGCCAAGCACGAGCAGATCACGGTCGCGCTGCCGTCGGGCACGAAGGGTGCGCGGACGCTGCGCAAGATCGTTAAGCAGGCAAGTTCGGGCGACCGGGTGACCGTCAACGGTCGCGCCGAGAGCACCGGACATGGGCCGCGCTTCACGGCCAACGAGGTGACCGATCACGCGGCGCCGTTCCACCTGTACCTGGGCTCGGTCACCGCTGTCGACGGCACGACGGTGACGGTGAACAAGGCCGACGACCCGAGCGACGACCAGGGTGAGGACGACAACGGCTCGTTCACCGTCGACGTGTCGACCGCGGCCATCTCGGTCGACGGTGCGGCCGGCGATCTCGCGCCCGGCCAGAGCGTGGCAATCCTGGGCGCCGAGAACGACGACACCGTCGTGGCGACGTCGGTCTGGGCGTTCACGGTCGCGCCGGCGACGCTGTTCGGCGAGGTGCGCAGTGTCGACGGAACGGTCGTCACGTTGAAGACCGATGACGACGGTGACCAGGGCGGCGACGACAACGCGGTGCGCAGTGACGACCACGGTCACGGTCACCATGGTGACCGGTCCGACGTCAGTGTCGATCTGGCCGACGTGCCGCTCGTGCTCAACGGCAACAGTGGCGCGACCGTCGATCAGCTGGGCGAGGGCACTCGGATCGTGCTGCTCGGCAGCACCGACCCGTCGTCGGGCGCGTTCACCCCGTCAATGGGCTTTGCGTTCAGCCACGACTGCAGTAGCCGCCACCACGGCGACGGTGGTCAGGACGACAACGGCGACGGCGGCCATGGCGGCCACGGTGGCCATGGCGGTGGCGACGGCGGCGACGACTGAGTCGACGCCACTGGCAACTCGGGGCCGCGAGCTGGGCAGTGCTCAGCTCGCGGCTTGTTGCAATTGGGCCCAGGCGGCCTCGACGTGACGCAGCTCGGTGAGCGTCGCGCCGATCGCCATTCGCAGCGCCACCTTGCCGTCGATGACCGTGTGCGTGAGATACATCCGTCCCGAGGCGTTGACTTCGTCCATCGCGGCACGCGTCGCGTCGTCGCCCGCGCGCAGACCGAAGGTGACCAGCGACAACTCGTGCGGCGCGAGCAGCTCGAACCGATCGTCTGCCTCGACCCACGAGGCGAACTGCTGCGCGAGCCCGACGTGGCCGCGGATGTGTCGGCGCAGCCCGTCGGCGCCGTACCAGCGCAGCACGGCCCACAGCTTCAGCGCGCGGAACCGGCGACCGAGCGGCACGTGCCAGTCGCGGTAGTCGATGACAGCGCCCGATTCGGTCGCCGCGTTCCGCAGGTACTCGGGCAGGATCGAGAGCGCCCCGACAAGTGCGCTTCGATCGGCGACCCAGAAGGCGTCGCAGTCGAAGTTGGTCAGCAGCCACTTGTGCGGATTCGTGCAGTACGAGTCGGCTTCGTCGATGCCGTCGTTGATCCAGCGCAGTTCGGGCGCGACCGCCGCGACGCCCGCCCAGGCCGCGTCGACGTGCAGCCAGGCGCCGAAGTGGTGCGCGATCTCGGCGAGCTCGCGCACCGGGTCGATCGCGCCGGTGCCCGTTGCGCCGATCGACGCCACGACGAGAGCCGGCGTGATCCCGTCCCGCACGTCCTGCTCGATCGCTTCGCGCAGGAGCGTGGGGCGTACCGCGAGCGTGGCCGGGTCGATCCCGATCTTGCGGAGGGCACCCGAGCCGAGGCCCGCGATGCGGCAGGCCTTCTCGACCGAGGAGTGCGTCTGGTTGGACGTGTAGACGGCATAGCGACCGGTGGCCACACCGTCGCGCTCGGTGCGCCCGCCGCTGACCCGATGCAGCGCAGCTAAAAGCGCCACGAGAGCCGCATCGGAAGCGCTGTGCTGAATGACGCCGCCGCCCTCGCCGTCGGACCGGAACTGATCGGGCAGGTCGAGCAAGCGCGCCAGCCAGTCGAGCACGTGCGTCTCGAGTTCGGTGGCGGCGGGGGAGGTGGCCCACAGCATGCCCTGCACGCCGAGTCCGGAGGCGAGCAGATCGCCGAGGATCGCGGGCCCGCTCGAGTTGGCGGGGAAGTAGGCGAAGAAGGACGGATGCTGCCAGTGCGTGATGCCCGGCAGGACGATCTCGTCAAGATCGCGCAGCACGTCGTCGAACGGCTCGCCGGTCTCCGGCGGGTCGGCCGGCAGTGCGGCGCGGACAGCGCCCGGGGCCGCCGGCGACAGCACGGGGAACGACTCGATGCGGTCGTAGTAGTCGGCGATCCAGTCGATGACCTGGTGTCCGTACCGGCGGAACTCGTCGGCCGACATGTGCGGAGAGCGTGGTGCCGTCACCCGGCTGACCCTAGTGCCGAGCTGCGTGCGACCGATGTGCCCTAACCCACTCGTTGATCAACAGCGCCGAAACGCCTCTATAGGGCGGTTCGGCGTTGTTGATCAAGGAAGGCGGCGCGGCGGTTGTCGGTGCCCCCGGTGGGATTCGAACCCACACTGGGCGGGTTTTGAGTCCGCTTCCTCTGCCAGTTGGGATACAGGGGCCGATGGTGATCAGGGGCCGGTGAATTGCTGCCCGCCTGTCACATCCCCGACATAGTAACCGGGCTAGGCTGGACACTCGCGCTAGTCGGTCGACGGGAGAGGGACGGCATCGTGGCCTCCGCAGCTGACCCGACCCTGCCTCCGACCGGGCTCCGAGTCGTCATCGCCGAGGACGAAGCACTGATCCGTCTCGACCTCGCCGAGATGTTGCGCGAAGAGGGCTTCGACGTCGTCGGTGAGGCTGCCGACGGAGAACGGGCCGTCGCGCTCGCCAACGAACTCAAGCCGGACCTGGTTATCTGCGACATCAAGATGCCGAAGATGGACGGCATCGCCGCCGCGGCGCACATCGCCGGCAAGCGCGTCGCTCCGGTCGTCATGCTGACCGCGTTCAGCCAGCGTGACCTCATCGAGCGTGCCCGCGACGCGGGCGCGATGGCGTACCTGATCAAGCCGTTCGAGAAGCGTGACCTGCTGCCTGCGATCGAGATGGCGGTCTCGAGGTTCGCCGAGATCAAGGCCCTCGAAGCAGAGGTTTCCGGCCTGCGCGAGCGCCTCGAGGCACGCAAACTCATTGAGCGCGCGAAGGGCGCGCTGATGACGGCCCATGAGATGACCGAGCCGCAGGCGTTTCGATGGATCCAACGCGCCGCAATGGACAATCGCACCTCGATGCGTGCTGTCGCCGAGCTCGTGCTCAGCGGCGACACCGGCGAGACCGGCGATTCCGGACAGTCTGCCGACGCCTCTGCCGACAAATCCGGCGCA
>DASXJN010000137.1:0-8317 GCA_036497365.1 Jatrophihabitantaceae bacterium
CCGCAGCCGACCACGCGCGGGCCGAGGATCGTCGTGCGTCCCGATTCGAGTACCGCGTGCGCGTGCTCGAAGGCACGCTGGCCGTGGTGGTGGCTGGGGCCGTCCACGGCGAGCGTGTGTGCGCGGTCGGTCAGCGCGACCGCCGAGGCGCCGAGCAGTGCGCGCAGATGGCGCACGGCTCGCTGCGCGCCCGCCTCGGTCAGGCCCTCACGCAGGCCGGGCGCGGCGAGGCTCGCGGTGTGCAGTGCGGTGAATGTGCGCCGGCCGGCGGACGTGCCGAGGTCGCGCCGCCGGTGCAGCAGGTACGCCACGGCGACGACCGCGAACACCACGGCCGCGGCACCGACGATCGGCAGCACGGCTCGTCCGTCAGGACTGCGCGGGATGCGTGGCCGCGAAGAGCATGCGCAGCTCGTTCATCGCCTCGACCGCACGTTCCTTGTCCCAGCGCTGGACCGCGTAGATCGCCAGCGTCTCCTCGCCGGGCAACACAAGCTGGGCGAATCGCACGGTGCGCGGGAATCGCACGTCGACGACGACGTCCCAGGGAATGACGCGGTAGTTGCCGAGGAACGACCGCAGCCGGATCGCCTCTTCGTCGGCCACCATCCGCGGCCACGTCGGCATGATCAGCAGCAACGCGCAGACGACGCCGACGACCACGGTGCCGACCTGGTCCTTGTCGGTGAAGTAGGCGCCGGCGTTGTCGCGTTTCATGAGCAGCGCGGTGACGACGAACGCGACGAGGACGAACGCCGACGCCGACCAGGCGATCCTGGCGGTGAAGTGCGGTCGCGCGGTCACTGTCACGGTCGTCGTCATAACCGGCAGGCGTGGATGTCGGTCACGAGAATGCCGCGGGCGCCCAGCTCCCACAGCTCGTCCATCAGCAGGTTCGTGCTGCGACGCTCGACCATCGAGCGCACCGCGGACCAGCCCTTGTGATGCAGCGGCGAGACGGTCGGGGACTCGAATCCAGGCGTGATCGCGACCGCCTTCTCGACGAGTTCGTCGGGGATGTCGTAATCCATCAACACATACTGCCGCGCGATGATCACGCCTTGCAGCCGCCGCACGAGCTGGCCGACCCGGCCGTTGCCGTCGCCGCCCTGCCGCCGGATCAGCACCGCTTGGCTGGTCAGCAGCGGCTCGCCGAAGATGGCGAGCCCGGCGTTGCGCAAGGTGGTGCCGGTCGAGACGACGTCGGCGATGACGTCGGCGACGTCGAGCCGCACCGCGGTCTCGACCGCGCCGTCGAGCCGGATCACCTCGGCGGTGACGCCCTGTTCGGACAGGTACTTCTGCACCACGCCGGGATAGGCGGTGGCGATCCGCTTGCCGTGCAGGTCGCGCACGCTTTCGGCCACGCCCGGCCGTCCGGCGAACCGGAACGTCGAGCCGGCGAATCCCAGGTCGAGGATGGCCTCGGCGTGCGCGCCGGAGTCGAGCAGCAGGTCCGCGCCGGTGATCCCGACGTCGAGGCGGCCGGAACCGACGTAGACGGCGATGTCGCGCGGACGCAGGAAGAAGAACTCGGTGTCGTTCTCGGCGTCGATCAGGACGAGCTCGCGGCTGTCGGTGCGCTGCCGGTAACCGGCCTCGGACAGCATGTCGCTGGCGGGCTCGGACAGCGAACCCTTGTTCGGAACGGCAATGCGAAGCATGACTTCTCTCTCAGGAGTCGGGACAGGACGGCGACGTCACAGATGTCGGTAGACGTCCTCGAGCCCGATGCCTTTGCCCAGCATGATCACTTGCACGCGGTAGAGCAGCTGGCTGACCTCTTCCGCGGTGCGCTCGGCCGACTCGTGCTCGGCTGCGAGCCACACCTCAGCTGCTTCCTCGACGACCTTCTTGCCCTGGGCGTGGATGCCCGCGTCGAGCGCCTCGACGGTTGCCGAGCCGGCCGGCCGGGTGCGCTGCCGGTCGGTGAGCTCGGCGAACAGCTGATCGAAGGTCTTCATCTCGAGGCCCGAGCCTACCGGCGGCCCCGGAATGCAGGGCTCGGTCAGGCCAGGCCCGGTGAGTAAGCCCACGTCGTGGCCAGCCGGACGTCCGGCGCGACCATGGTGAGGTCGTAGTCGGTGATGCGGAACCCGGCGCGGAGCAGACGCGCGAGGGCGGGATGCGGGCCGGGGAGGCAGAGCGACACCGCCTCGCTGCGCAGAGCGGCGAGGGCGGCCTCGCATGCCTGCTCGTCGTCGGTGGCCAGGTGCACGACTTCATCCGGGCCGAGGACGCCGGCGCCGACCGGTTGCCCGTTGCGTTCGACCACGACCGGAGTTCCGATCGTCGCCCAGAAGTCGTACTCGGCGGTGCGGTCGGCGCCGGTCAGCGCGGTCTCGGCTGCCGTGGCGGCCGCGGCGTCGACTGGCTGGACGTGCAGATCCGTCGCGGCGACGCGGGCTCGCGGGCCGGTCAGGTAGAGCAACGGCCAGCTCGGCAGCACGCCCGCCCGTGCGTAGAGCGGCACCGCATTCTCGTGTCGCGAGCTGAACGTGAAGCGCCCGCCGGCGTCCGGATCGGGCCACAGGACGCGCAACACCGCGCCCCCCACACCCGCGCCGTGCCGGTCGGGATGCACGAACAGGTCGCTGAGCAGCTCCCCCGCCGGCGTCGCCACCACGGCACCCCAGCCGGCCAGATCGCCGTCCGTCCCGATCGCGACGCGCATGCGGCCGTTGGCCAGCACATGGGCGAGGTAGCGGAGGTCGGCACCGGACGCCGGACCCGACTGCCCGGTGGCCACCGAGATGCCCTGAACGGCGGCGAGATCGGCCTCCGCAGCGGGCCGGACGGTCACCGGAACGGTCATGACCGGCAATCATGCCTGGACGCGGTGTCGGGTCGCGCTGAAATAATCGCCATCATGGCCCTGCACAAGCCGAGCGGACACGAGAACGTGGCGACCGTCCTGGTCGACCCGTTCGTGCTCGACGACTTCGAGCTCGACCTGATGGCCGCCGACTTCCGGGTGTGGGCGGTGCACACCGTCACGACCTTCCCGGACCCGGCCCGGCTGGCCTTCCAGCTGCGTCGCTCGCTGATCGACTCGAGCCAGGGTCGGTGGGCCGAGGCCGCCGACTGGACGCTGGTGTGGGTCACCTTCGGCGAGAGCTGGCTCAACGGCGACGAGCCGATCCCCTGGCCCGCCCACGCGGCGCTGTGGAACAAGCTGGCCGAGTACCGCGGCAGCGTGCGCTACAACGTCGGCCTGGGCGGCGTGCCGCATCTGTCCGTCCCCCGCGAATCCCCCTGACCGGGTGCTGCGGCTTCGCCGCATGTGGCCCCTGTGCAGGGTCTTCGACGGCGTGTCGCCCTGCAGCGGGGCCAATCCTGGATCGCGATGCCAGGAATGTCGGAATCGGCGAGCCGAGATAGGTCATCTGACGGATCCGGGCGGCGCCCGCGATTCCTAGTTTCATCGCATACCGGCACAGGTGCCAGCCCGAGCCGGGTCCGATGAGGGAGTCGACATGCTGCAGACCAACACCCCGAGCAACCGGGTCTCGGTGGCCGAGGACGCCCTCGCCGCCTTCGGCCTGACCGTGATGAACGCCCGGAGCGCGCGTCAGGACAAGCGCGTCGCCCGGGCGATGGCGCGCGCCGAGCGCCGTGCCGACCGTGCAGCCCGCCTGGCGCTACGTGGCCTGACTGTGGCGGAGCCGCCACGAGCGTAGGTGTTGGTACCCGCGCACGGACGCCGGTCGTAGCGCGCTGAACCGGTAGCGAGCGTCGTCCGAGAGCACCTCGTGCATGCCCTCGTCGACCAGGACCGAATCGGGGCGGGCGAGCGAGGTGAGCCGACTCGCGATGTTGACCGTTTGGCCGAACACGTCGCCGAGGCGCAGCACGACCTCGCCGGAGGCCAGTCCGACCCGTAGTGGCGGCAGCAGGTCGCTCGCGTCAGCGCCTTCGAGCAGCCCGAGCGCGATCTCGGCACCGTCGGCGGGATCGTCGGTGACGAAGAGCACCTCGTCGCCGATCGTCTTCACGATCTGGCCGCGGTGCGCGGCGACCGTGTCGGTCGCCAGGGTCTCGAACTCCTCCAGCACCGCGCGCAGCTCGGCCTCGGACGAGCGCCGGGTGAACGCGGTGAACTGGGCCATGTCGGCGAAGCCGACCGTCATCGTCGTCGCGGCTCCAGTGGCCGGCGTCGACCCCGCGTTGGCGGTCACCCGTGAGAAGTACGCGGCCAGTTGGCGCCGCCAGACGTAGTCCTGGACGTCCTGCATGGTGTCCAGGGTGCTGTCCAGGAAGTCGAGCAGCTCGTCGGTCGAGGTCAACAGCTCGGGCGCCTTGCCCAGCTGCTCGACGACCAGCTGCCCCTGCCACGACGCGAGCCGCGAGTACGAACGGCCGAGCATGCGCGTCATCGCGCGCAACACCTCGTCGTCGAGCGACATGGCCTCGGTGAGCTCGGCGACCTGCCGCAGCGCGGCGACGTCCCCGTCGGTGAAGGCGCGTTCGTCGTCGTCCACCGTGGCGAAGCCGAGCGCCCGCCAGAGCTCACGCGCCCTGTCCGGCGCCAGGTTGGTCCGCTCCGCGACGTCGGCGCGGGTGTACTTCCGCTCGCCGCCGAGCAACCGCCGTTCGACGCGTTCGACCAGTTCGGGCAGGTCGAGCTGGTCGACCGGGTTCGGCTCGTCGGGCATCGATCAGGCGGTGTGCACGATGAGCACGTCGCACGCAGCGTGGCGGGCGACGTCGAGCGGCACCGAACCGAGGATGCGACCGGCGAGCGTGCTCAGGCCCACGTTGCCGACGACGAGCAGATCGGCCTTGGCGTCAGCGACGACCTTCTTCAATGTATCGCCGGGCTTGCCCTGGATCGCTCGCGTTTCGATCTGCTTGGCGCCCTTGGCAGCAGCCCGGTCACGTGCGGTCTGCAGGGTGTCCTCGGCAGGCGCGGATCCGACGACCTGATACGCCTCGTCGGGTCCGAGCGCGTCGCGTTCGTGCGAGGTCTCGCGCTCGCCGGCCGGGAAGTACGCACAGGCGATGACCAGGTTGGCACCCGCGTCCGCGGCCAGTGCGGCGGCGCGGTCGACCGCGTTGAAGGACGTGTCGGAGCCATCGGTCCCGACCACTACCGTCGAGTAGGAGCTCATGTTCGCGACCCTAGTGGGCCGACCGCGACGACCGCGCTACGGGACGACCTGGGTCTTGAGACCCGCACCACCTCGGAAGTTGTCGAGGGCGCTCGCATAGTCCGCGAGCGGGTACCGGTCGGTGATGAACACAGCCGGGTCGATGACGCCGTCGGCGAACAGCTCGGCCGCCCGCTCGTACGAGTGCAGCACCGCCATCGAGCCGGTGATGGTGATCTCCTTGTTGTAGATCCGGTACGGCTCGATCGTCGCTCGCGCGGCGTAGTCGGCGACGCCGAACTGCAGGAACGTGCCGCCGGCACCGACCCGGCCCAGTCCGTCCTGGATCGCCTTGGCGTTGCCGGTCGCGTCCACGACGAGTTCCCAGCCGTAGGGACGCTCGAGTTCGTCGGCGCTGGCCGCCGTGTTCGCCGCGCCCAGCTGAGCGGCACGCGGCAGGCGCTGCGCGTTGACGTCCACGACGTCCACGCGCACCGCTCCGGTGCGCTGCGCGAGCCGCAGCATCATCAGCCCCATCGTCCCGGCGCCGTAGATCAGCACGTGTGCGCCGAGCTGCGAGCGGAGCACGTCATAGCCGCGCACGGCGCACGACAGCGGTTCGATCAGTGCGGCGTCCTCGAGGGTGACGGCCTCGGGGAGAACGACGCAATTGGCCGCCGGCACGGCGCAGTACTCGGCTGCGCCGCCCGCGGCGCTGACCCCGATCGCGGCCCAGTTCTCGCAAAGGTTGTTGCGGCCGATCCGGCAGTAGTGGCACTCGAAGCAGAAGAGCGACGGGTCGACGGCGACACGGTCGCCCTCGCGGATTCCGCGCACGTTCGTACCGAGGGCCACCACGGTGCCGGCGAACTCGTGGCCCGGAACGACCGGCAGCGTCGGCGCGAACTCGCCCTGCAGGATGTGCAGGTCCGTTCCGCACAGCCCGCATGCAGCGACATCGACCACCACTTCACCTGGACCTGGTGTCGGGTCGTCCACAGATTCGACACTGACCTCGCCGACCGACTTGATGACCGCAGCTCGCATGCAACTACCGTTCCACTGAGACACGGAGGAGCGCTACATGACTACCCGGGCCGCACTCGTCGCCGGCGTCGACACGTCGACGCAATCGTGCAAGGTCGTCGTCCGTGACGCCGAGACGGGCGCGCTCGTGCGCAGCGGAGTCGCACGGCATCCGGACGGCACGTCGGTCGATCCGGCTGCGTGGGAGACCGCGCTGGAGCAGGCGATCGCGCAGGCGGGCGGCCTCGACGACGTGGCGGCGGTGGCCGTGGGCGGTCAGCAGCACGGCATGGTGTGCCTCGACTCGGACGGCACCGTCGTCCGCGATGCCCTGCTGTGGAACGACACCCGCTCGGCGCGGGCTGCGTCCGACCTGGTCGACGAACTGCCCGGCGGCGCCAAGGCCTGGGCCCAGGCGGTCGGCTCGGTGCCGGTGGCGTCGTTCACGGTGACCAAGCTGCGCTGGCTGGCCGAGCACGAACCCGAGAACGCGCAGCGCACCGCGGCGGTCTGCCTGCCGCACGACTACCTGACCTGGCGGCTGCGTGGCGAAACAGGCATCGCCGCGTTGGTCACGGACCGCGGCGATGCCAGCGGCACCGGGTACTGGTCGCCGTTCACCGACGACTACCGGCCCGATCTGCTGCGCCTCGCGCTGGGTGGCGAGCCCTTGTTGCCCACGGTCCTCGGGCCGTCGTCATCGGCGGGGACGACGCCCTCCGGCGCAGTCGTCGGGCCGGGCACCGGCGACAACGCGGCCGCGGCCCTCGGTGTCGCGGCGCGGCACGGTGATGTGATCGTGTCGATCGGGACGTCCGGCGTGGTCAGTGCGGTGAGCCGGACGCCGACCGCCGATCCGACCGGGATCGTCGCTGGATTCGCCGACGCCACCGGCGCCTTTCTGCCGCTGGTGTGCACGCTGAACGCGGCTCGCGTGCTCGAGTCGACGGCCCGCATGCTCGACGTTTCGCTGGACGAACTGTCCCGGCTCGCGCTGTCCGCGCCTGCGGGGTCGGACGGGCTGGTCGTCGTGCCGTACTTCGACGGCGAGCGGACCCCGAACCGTCCGGATGCATCCGCGTCCGTGCTGGGTCTGAGGCACGACAACGCGACACGCGCGCATCTGGCCCGTGCCGCGGTCGAGGGACTGCTCTGCGGGCTGGCCGACGGGCTGGACGCGCTGCGCGACGAGGGCGTGGCGATCGAGCGGGTGCTGCTGGTCGGCGGCGGCGCGAAGTCCGAAGCGCTGCGGCAGATCGCGCCGAGCGTGTTCGGCACGTCGGTGGTCGTGCCGGAGCCGGGCGAATACGTCGCCGTCGGTGCGGCACGGCAGGCGGCCTGGGTGCTGTCCGGCGACGATGCGCCGCCGGACTGGAGCGCCGGTTCCGAAGAGCGTTACGACGGTGACGTGGTGCCCGCCGTCCGCGAGCGTTACGCCGAGGTGCGGGAGCTGACGGCGCGCCGGTAGGCGCGCTCGACCTGATCATGTGGCGATCCGGACGCCATGGCGCACCCAGCGCCACATGACCGCGAGCCGGACTCCGTTCGACCCCCGACGCCGTTGCACACTGCGCGCCAGGACGCACATACCGCAACGACGTCCCAGCTCGACCTGATCACGGGGCGATCCCGACGCCATGGCGCACCCAGCGCCACATGATCGCGAGCCGGATCCCCGTTGCCGCGACCGCGCCCTCACCAATCAGTGGCGACGACGAACCGTGCGGCGGGCTGGCCGACCCACTGGGTGACGCGCATGGCGAGGTCCATGTCGGCGAGGCGGGCGGTGCGCAGGTTGGTCAGCCGGCTCGCCGTGTATCCGAGCTCTTGACCGAGTTCGGCCCAGGTGAGCCCGCGTTCCTGGCGGCGTTGGTTCAGCGCAGTGTGCAGCGGCCCGAGATCCCAGCGGAGCCGCTTACCCGGCCCGGGCTCGGGCAGGGTGGTGTCGCCGACGTCGACGACCGGGCCGGTCAGGAAGTCCTCCGGCGGTCGTCCGATCCAGCGCAACAGGATCAGCGCGTACTGGCACGACATCGTCCCGCGCTTGGCCGTGCGCACCAGCGCGCCAGGGCACAGCGCGTGGTCCAGGAGTTGCGCGTTCAGCGCCGCGGACTGCTCGTGCAACTCGACGGCCAGCTGATTCCAGTCCAGCTCGCGTTCGATCCGCTGGGCATTCAGCGCGTCGATGAGCGCGACACCGT
>DASXJN010000138.1:0-16018 GCA_036497365.1 Jatrophihabitantaceae bacterium
CCGTTGCTGCTGCAGCCGTTCTCGTTGTCCACGAGGTTGTGGAACGTCAGCGCCAGGTTCGCGTCGGGAACCGACTGACCGTCGTTGCTCGCGACCCAGATGGTGCGCGTGGCGTGGATGTCGTTCGGTGCCAGCTGGCCCCAGTTGAGCGCGGCGTTGCCGGTCCCGTTCTCGCCGAGATCCAACCTAAGGAAGCCGGCGCCGACGGCGTTCGAGTTGATGTCACCGAAGTCGCTGAACGCGGAGTACGTCGTTCCACCGACCGCGAGGCCGATCGCTGCTAACCCAGCGACCCCAGCCAAAACTAGCTTGCGATTCATGATTCCCCCTGTAGCGGTCCGGTGCCTGTGACCGGACGTTTCGCGGTTACCAACCTGATCGGCTGCTTGATCGGTGGCTGAGCGAAACGGAACCGCACACGAGACGCCTCGCACATCGTCAAAATTGATGATCTACGGCTGGAGAACCCGCTAGCGCCACATTTGTCCGAGAAACAAATCTTGTAAGCGTCCGCGCAATTCTTGATCAACGCGCACAATTCTTGATCAATCTTTTGCCATCCGATTTGGAATAACACGCTCGCACGGGTGATCATTTGCTCACAGCCGGACAGGACCCGGCTTGTGACTTGGCAATCACGTGAAATGTGAGGTGTTCCGGCGTGCCCGAAGCGCGGCGTCTTCTCCCGTTCGCGGGACTGACATTCGTCGCCGGAGCCGTGATCTTCCTCGGCCTGCTTCCGCAGTCCGTGCAGATCGACATCGGCCCGTTGCTGCGCAACGTTGGATCAGGACTCTTCCTCATGGCCGGCGTGCTCCAGATGGCCGTGTGGCGCCTCACCCGTGATCGGTACAGCGCGATCCTGGCCCTGCTGTTTCTGCTGGTCGGCACCACGCTGCCGTCCGCCTCGGTATTCAATCTCCTCGTTCACGACGGGCCGATCGTGCAGCTGGAGGCCCCCGAGACGCGAACGATCATGCTCGTTCCGCTCATCGCGCTCGCCCTCCTGGCGGCGCGCTCCGGCGCCGGCTCGGCGCGAACCACGATGACGATCATGGGCGCGGTCATCGTTGCCGGCGCGGCGCTCGTAGTCGTCGGCGGTTCGCCGGCCCTGTCCGATCGGCAGCTCGCAGCCTGGCTCGCGCTCGAGATCGTCATCGCGTCGCTCTGGACGGCCCTCGCGGTCCAGGCACGCTCTCGCCGCTTGGCCGGCCACAGTTGCCCGACCTGGATGTGCGCCGCCCTCGGCCTGATGGCGTTCAGCGAGGCGCTCAAAGGTTGGAGCCTTGCCTCGTCCCACGCGCCGCACGGGGTGTCGGTCGGCATGCAACTGCTCGCGGCCGCGGTGGCGCTGCTCGGTGCAGCACATGACCTCGGCACGTCGTTCGGTCACGCATCCTCCGAAACGAGCACGCTGACGCGCGCGCTGGTCGACACCCAGCAACGGCTGGACACGATCGAGGAACTGCAGCGGCGGCGTCTGCACGACGCGCGGTCGGCGGTCATCGGTGTCGTGGGCGCGTCACACCTGCTCGCCGAGCCGGGGTGCCTCGGCACGGTCGACACGGATCGCCTGCGCACGATGGTCACTGCCGAGCTGAGCCGGTTGCAGGGCCTGCTCTGCATCGACGACGACGAAGCCGTCGACGAGTTCGACGTGGCGAGGGCGATCGCCGGTGTCGTCGAATCACATCGGCTGACCGGCCAGCGCATCGACGTCCGCGTGGGCTCGGTACGCGCCCTGGGACGCGCCCGTGCGACCGCGACCGTCGTCGACAACCTGCTGTGCAACGCGGAACGGCATGCACCTGGCGCGCGGGTCACGATCACCGCGGTTGCCGAGGCCGACCACGTCACGATCACCGTCAGCGACGACGGCCCGGGCATTCCCACGGCGGAACTGTCACACGTGCTCCGCGCCGGTGCCCGGGGTTCCACCGCCCGCGGCGAAGGCAGCGGGCTCGGTCTGTTCTCGGCCGAACAGGCGATGCGTGCGCAGTCCGGATCGCTGCAGGTCGAGCCAAACACCGGCGGCGGCACAGCGGTGTCGCTTGAAATGCCTGCGCCGTGCCTGGCGGTGGCGAGCTAGCCATGGTCGACGTCGTCGTGATCGAGGATCACCTGCTCGTCGCCGAAACGGTGCGGGCCGCGCTCGCGACCCGCGGCATCACTGCCGAACTCGTGGCGCCCACTCACCCGGTCGTGCTCCTCGCCAGGGTGTGCGAGCGAGCGCCGAGCCTCGTGCTGCTCGATCTCGATCTCGGCTCACACGGTGACGGCACCGACCTCATCGCACCGCTTGCGGCCGCCGGGATCCGCGCGCTGGTCGTCAGCGGAACGCCGGATCGTGAGCGCATCGCACGGGCCTTCGAAGCGGGCGCGTTCGGCTATCAACCCAAGTCGGACGGCATCGCTGCGCTCGCCGACAAGGCTGTGGCCGCGTTGGCCGGCGACGCTCCGCTCGACGACCTTTTGCGGCACACCCTGCGGGACGAACTCATGCGCGTGCGCGCTGCACGGACGTCGGCGTTCGCGCCGTTCGCGACACTCACCGAACGCGAGCGGGCCACGTTGACCGCACTCAGTCGCGGGCTGTCGGTCCACTCCATCGCCGCGGAGTGGGTGGTGTCCGAAGCGACGGTGCGCTCGCACGTCCGCGGCGTGCTCTGCAAGTTGGCTGTGCCCTCGCAGCTGGCCGCGGTCGCGTTGGCACTGCGCAGCGGCTGGCTCGCAGCGACGGCGTAACTGCCATCGCGGAACCTAGCGGCGGGCCAGCTTCCAGGCGGCAGGGAACGCGAGCGCGGCCACGACGAGTTTGGCCAGGTCCGAGATCAGGAACACCGTCACGCCGTAGTGGAGGGCCTGGCCGAAGGAGTAGGCCGGCACTTCGTGCATCAGCCAGGCGACGCCGAAGGCATAGATGACGACGTTGCCCGCCACCATCAGCAGCGCCGCACGCACCACGTTGCGGTCGTTGCCGCGCCGGGCCAGCTCGCCAACGACTCCTGCCGCGAGCACGAAGCCGACGAGGTAGCCGGCCGACGGCCCGGTGAATCCCGACGTGTGCCCCGCGAACCAGGGCAGGCCGGCCGAACCGGCCAGCACGTACAGAAGCATCGAGATAATCCCGCGCACGCTACCCAGCGCCGCGCCGGTGACCAGGACGGCGAGGGTCTGCAGCGTGAACGGCACCGGCGACAGCGACGTCGTGATGGATACCTGCGCGGCGAGCCCGGTCAGCCCGGCTCCGGCGAGCACCAGTACCGCATCCCTGGCAAGTGCGCCGGGGAGCAGGTCGGCGAGGACGATGCGCGAGCGAACTGCGGCAGTGGTCATGCAGCGAGGCTATCGACCCCGCCCCGCACCGGCACCGCGGTGTGACCTACGCCGACGTGGGCGGTGCCGCGAGCCGGCGCAGCCACGCGCGGCCCTCGGCATCCAGGGTGCCGTGCCGGTCGGCGACCGCGGCCCACTCCGCCACCATGGCGGCGAAGTTCATCGGGTTGTAGACGTCCTCCTCGTAGCTGAACCGGCTCGCACCCGCATAGTGCAAGATCGTCAGGTTCGACGTCTCGTGCACACTGCCGTCGCCGGGATCGCGCATCAGATTTCTGATCTCGCAGACGATCCAGGCCCGGTCGGGATCGAACACCGCCCAGCGCACCGGGAACTTCACCATCGCGTTGCCGGGAAACGTGGTCATCGTGCGGACGGCCCACTCTGCGATCCGCTCGCGGCCCGCGAACCGTCCGTAGACGTGCTCGAAGTAGTCGGCATCGTCGGTGAACAGCTCCGCGAACAACGTCCAGTCGCCGTTCGCCGACGCCGTCCGGACGACCTGCTGGTAGTGCTCCAGCGCGTCCTCGAGTTCGGCGCGAGAGACACCGGCGGCCATGAACCGCACGCTAGCGGCAAACTGGAACAGGTTCTAATCGAGTCAGCCGACGACAGCCGCGTGCCGGACGAGTGGCAGTCGCACGGTGAACTGCGAACCGGCTCCCGGCGTCGACCGCACGGACACCGACCCGTCGTGTCGCTCGACGATGCTCTTGACGATCGCCAGGCCGAGGCCGTTGCCGCCGATCGAATGCTCGCGCGCAGTCGATGCCCGGAAGAAGCGCGTGAACAGGTGGGTCTGCTCGTCGGCCGGGATTCCGATCCCGGTATCGGTCACGGAGACGACCACCTCGCCGTCGTCCGAGTCGACGCGTACGCCGATCCGGCCGCCATCCGGCGTGTACTTCGATGCATTGCTGAGCAGGTTGACCAGTACGCGGTCGAGTTGTTCGGCATCGCCGCGCACGACGCACGCGGAGTCGATCACGTCGATGTCCAGCGACTGGCTCCGCTCCGCGACGCCGGGACGGACGGTGTCGGCGGCCCCGGCGACGATGCGCGAGACGACGACGTCGGTGCTGCTGAAGGTGGTGAGCCCTTCCGCGGAGTCGAGCCGGACGAGCACCAGCAGGTTGTCGACGAGCGCGCTCAGCCGGTCGGCGTTCCGCAGCGCGACCCTGAGCATGTTGTGCTGGTGCTCGGTCAACTGCTCGGACTCGAGCAGTTCGAGATAGCCCTGCACGCTGGTCAGCGGCGTGCGCAACTCGTGCGAGATGGTGCCGACGAGATCGGTGCGGATCCGGTCGAGTTCACGCAGGCTCGTGGTGGCCGCGCGCTGCTGCTCGAGCGCGTCGAGCAGCGCGCGCTCGGATTCCTTGATCGCGTCGATGTCCTGGATCTGCTTGATGATGTGCGACGGGGTGCCGTCCGCATCGCGGACGATCGTGTACGAGACCTCGACCCACACCGCGTGCCCGGACGGGCGGACGAACCGCTTGCGCAGCTTCGCCGAGCTGCCCTGGGTCAGATCGGGTTGCAGGTGCGCGTCCTCGGGGTGGGTCACGTCCTTGACCGGGCGGCCGATGAGGTCGTCAGGACGCCGGCCGAGGATGGCGGCAAAGGCTGGGTTGACCCGCTGGAACCGCTCGGTCGCCTCCTCCACCGTCGTGAGCGCGATGCCGATCGGCGCAGCCTCGAAGGCCTCGCGGAAGCTTGCCTCGCTCACCGCGAGGGCGGCGATCATCTGCTGGCGCTCGCGCTCGGCCGCACGGCGGGCGGTGATGTCGCGCGACAGGCTCAGCACGAGATTCTCGCCCTCGGGTCCGGCGACCGGAAGCGCAGAGAATTCGTAGGAACGGTCGTCGGCCAGATCCATCTCGACCAGCACCGGCTCGCGACGAGCACGCTCGAACGTCGCGCGTCCGTGCTCTCGGTCGCGCTCGTGGAAGAACTGCTCGATCGGCCTGTCGACGTAGTCGCTCTGGTTGCCGCCGATCTTGGCCAGCCAGTGCCCGCCGATCGCTACGCACCGAAGTTGTTCGTCCCACAACCCGACCGTGGTCGACGGCAGGTTGTCGACCAGCACGCGGTAGATCTCACGCTGCGCAGCCAGCGACTGCATCGCCTGGCGTGCCTGGGTGACATCGGTGCCGATACCGACGTACCCGACCAGGTCGCCGGTGCTGTTGGTGATGCCGCTGACCGACAGCCCGACCACGATGCGTCGGCCGCTCTTCGTGCGGCATCGGTAGTCGCGTACCTGTGCGTCGCGATTCAGCGCGGTCGCCAGCATTTCGTCGACCGTCGGTTCGACACCGAGTCGTTCGGCGAGCTGCGCCGTCTCGACAGGGTCGTGGAAGTCGAGCAGCGTCTTGGCACCCACGACCTCATCGGCGCGCCAGCCGAGGATCTTCTCGGCGCCGGCGTTGAAGCCGACGACCGTTCCGTCCGGAGTGCATCTGATGATCAGATGCCCGCTCGCGGCGCGCATCATCGCTTCGAGCTCCGAGCCCTTCGGCTCGAGCGCTTCGGCGCGATCGGCCGCGCGACGGCGCTGGCTGACCAACGAGTGCAAGGACGGGCCGACGACAGCAGCGATGGCGATGGTGAGCAGCGAGCGGCGCAGGTCGTCGCCACCGAGCGCGCCGCCGTTCACCGCGACGGACGGGACGATCATCGCCACCGCGACACCGACGACCGAGCACCACACCTGTGTGCGCGTTCCGTAGAAGCCGAGCCAGACGACCGCGATCAGCGCGAGTGCGCCGAAGCCGTTGACGGCCTGCCGATCGGCAGCACGCCAGGCGGCCGCAACGGCGAGCAGCGCGAAGGGCGCGATCATCTGGACGCGGGCGAACCCCTTGATCCGACCGACGACGGCAAGTGCACAGGTAGCGACGTAGAGGCACAACGCCACGACCACCCACCCCGGGCGGGCGATCATGCTCGGCGACGCACCGAGCGTGCCTTGAACCGCGGCAGCGGCGGCGAGCAGCACGGAGTACGGGTCGCGGTACACGCGACGCCACCAATTACTCATCGTGCGAGGCATTCGGGCGAGACAGCCTCTCTGTGGTCACGGGGTTCGCGCGAGTCGCTGTGCCGGCGCTCCTATCAAACGGAGAATTTACATCCGGAGAGTGTTACAGCGGAAGATCTTCCAGCATCTCCGTGACCAATGCCGCGATCGGAGACCGCTCAGAACGGGTCAAAGTGACATGAGCGAACAACGGGTGACCGCGCAATGCCTCGATCACAGCCGCGACACCGTCGTGCCGGCCCACCCGCAGGTTGTCGCGCTGCGCGACGTCGTGGGTGAGCACGACGCGCGAGCCGGCACCGATGCGCGAGAGCACGGTGAGCAGCACGTTGCGTTCGAGGGACTGCGCCTCGTCCACGATCACGAACGAGTCGTGCAACGACCGGCCGCGGATGTGCGTGAGCGGCAGGACTTCGAGCATGCCGCGGTCGGTGACTTCCTCCATCACCTCGGCACTGACCAGCGCGCCGAGCGTGTCGAACACGGCCTGCGCCCAGGGCGCCATCTTCTCGTTCTCGCTGCCCGGCAGGTAGCCCAGGTCCTGACCGCCGACGGCGTACAGCGGACGGAAGACGACGACCCGCTTGTGCAGCCGGCGTTCGAGCACCGCCTCGAGCCCCGCGCACAGCGCAAGGGCGGACTTGCCGGTACCCGCGCGTCCGCCCAGAGACACGATGCCGACCTCGGGATCCAGCAGCAGGTCCAGGGCGACCCGCTGCTCGGCGCTGCGGCCGTGCAGCCCGAATGCTTCGCGGTCGCCGCGCACGAGCCGCACCTTCTTGTCCGGCGTGATGCGCGCCAGGGCCGAACCGCGCGCCGAGTGCAGCACCAGCCCGGTGTGGCAGGGCTGGTCGGCCACGGGTGCGAAGTCGGGCTCTGCGGTGACATCGAGCAGTTCGCCGTCGTAGAGCGTGTCGACCGTCTCGGCCGCGACCTCGATCTCGGCCATCCCGCTCCAGCCGGTGGCGTCGGTCGGACCGATGCGGTCGATCTGGTACTCGTCGGCGTGCAGGCCCACCGAGGCTGCCTTGACGCGCAGCGGCATGTCCTTGGTGACCAGCGTGACCCGGCGACCCTCGGCGCCGAGGTTGAGCGCGACGGCCAGGATGCGCGAGTCGTTGCTGTCGACGCGGAACCCGGCCGGCAGCGATGACAGGTCGGAGTGGTTCAACTCGACGTGCAGGGTGCCGTCGTTGTCACCGATCGGCACCGGTGCGTCGAGGCGGCCGTGCTTGATCCGCAGTTCGTCCAGCATGCGCAGCGTCTGGCGGGCGAACCAACCCAGCTCCGGGTGGTGGCGCTTGCCCTCCAGTTCGCTGATCACGACCAGGGGAAGGACGACCTCGTGCTCACCGAATCGGCCCAATGCGCCCGGATCGGACAGCAGGACGGAGGTGTCGAGGACGAAGGTACGGATGACGGGGTCGGACACTGACCGCTCCAGTAGGGGATCGAGCGCGACAACCCGGAACACCGCTCTGCCGCGCGACGGTGGGATGTTCCTGTCGGGACCTCCTCGTGGCGGGGACGGACCCCGCCACCGGGAGAAACGCTACGTGGCGCGTGCGGTCGCCGACCGCCGACGCGCCGAAGGTTCATCTGGTCGTCACGGGCTGTCGCCGACGCGTGCGGGACGTGTCTCGTCGCGGCCCCATTGCGACCACGAACCGGGGTAGAGCGCGAGATCGTCGCGGCCCGCGACGTGCAGAGCCAGCAGATCGTGGCACGCGGTGACACCGGACCCGCAGTACGCGATGACCGGGCCTTCGCCGAGGTCGGCGAAGCGCGCGCGCAGTTCGTCCGGTTCGTGGAAATGGCCGGTATCGGCGAGGTTGCCGGCCCAGGGCGCGCTGTGCGCGCCGGGGATGTGGCCGGGCCGCGGATCGATGTTCTCGTCGCCGTGCGCGTAGCGCGCCGCGGTGCGCGCGTCGAGCACCGTGCCGCTGGTCGCGATCACGTCGTCGGCGGTGACGAACCGTTCGGCGGGCCAAGGGCGCGGTGTGCGATCGACCGGCGCCGACCGTGGCGCCTCGGTGGACAACTGCCCCGGCCAGGCGGCCAGCCCGCCGTCCAGCACGGCCACCGGTTCGTCCAGCACGTGCAGCAACCACCACAGCCGGGCCGCCACCGAGCCGCCGGCGTCGTCGTAGGCGACGACCGGTGTGCCCGGTGCGATGCCGGCGCGGCCCAGCGCGGCGGCGAAGCGTTCCGGCGTCGGCAGCGGATGACGCCCGTCGGCCGGGGTGGCCGGGTCGGACAGTTCGGAGTCGATGTCGAGCCAGACCGCGCCGGGGATGTGGCCGGCGGCGTAGGCGTCACGTCCGGACGGCCCGTTCAGGTACCAGCGCACGTCGACGATGCGGACGCCGTCTCGATGGGTGGCGAGCCACTCGCCGGTTACGAGCGGGCCGGGCAGCTCACTTGCCATACCGGCGCTGACGCGTGCCGTAGTCGCGCAGGGCGCGCAAGAAATCGATCTTGCGGAAGTCCGGCCACAGCGCGTCGCAGAAGTAGAACTCGGAGTGCACCGATTGCCAGAGCAGGAAACCGGACAGCCGCTGCTCGCCCGAGGTGCGGATGACGAGATCGGGGTCGGGCTGGCCCTTGGTGTACAGGTGCTCGGCGATGTGATCGACGTCGAGGACTTCGGCGAGTTCCTCGATGGACGTGCCTGCAGCGGCGTGTTCGTTGAGCAGGGAGCGCACCGCGTCCGCGATCTCGCGCCGCCCGCCGTAGCCGACGGCAACGTGGACGGTCAGACCGTCTCGTCCGGACGTGCGTTCCTCGGCCTCTTTGAGCGCGCGCGCGGTCTCGTCCGGAAGCAGGTCGAGCGCGCCCATCGGCTGCACCCGCCAGGGGTTGCCGTCGGCAGCCAGTTCGACCGCGACGCCGCCGATGATGCGCAGCAGCGGTCCGAGTTCGCTGGTGTCGCGCTGCAGGTTGTCGGTCGAGAGCAGCCAGATCGTGACGTGCTCGACGCCCGCCTCCTGACACCAGTTGAGCAGGTTGGCGATGTGCCGGGCACCGGCGAGATGACCCTTGCTGACGTCCTCGAACCCGGCCTCGCGTGCCCAGCGCCGGTTGCCGTCGATCATGATCGCGACGTGGCGCGGCACGGGCAGCCCGCCCAGGTGTGAGCGCAGTCGGCGCTCGTACACCGAGTAGATCGCACTGCGCATACCCACACGCAAACCCTAGACCGGGATCTCGGGCGCTGGCCCGACTCTCACCGTGCGCTCATCCGCCGTTCGTCCCGGCTCCGTAGGGTGGCGGAATGGCGCCAACCGGCCCGATTCCCGCGGCGCTCATCACCGCGGCCGCCGAGCTGAAGCCGCGGTTGCGCGGCTGGCTGCATGCGTACGCGGCCGCACTGTCGATCGCGAGCGGCGCGGTACTTGTCGCGGTGGCCGGCGCACTGCGGGGCGGATCGGCCGCGGCAACCACCGCGATCTACGCGGCAACGGTGACCCTGCTGTTCGGGACGTCCGCGCTCTATCACCGGCTCACGTGGCAACCGCGGGCGCACGCGCTGATGAAGCGGCTCGATCACTCGATGATCTTCGTGTTCATCGCCGGGACGTACACGCCGATCGCCGCGCTCACCCTCGACCGGCCGGCCGCGATCGCGGTGCTCGTGACGGTGTGGACGGGCGCGCTGTTCGGCGTGGCCCTGCAGACGGCCTGGCCCGGTTCGCCGCGCTGGATCAGCGTGCCGTGTTACGTGGCGCTCGGCTGGGTGGCGGTGTTCGTGCTGCCGCAGTTGCTGCACAACGCCGGGGTGGCCGCGCTCGTGCTGATCCTGGTCGGCGGGGTCATCTACACCCTCGGCGGCGTCGTCTACGCGCTGCGTCGGCCCAATCCGGTACCGGGCGTGTTCGGCTTCCACGAGGTGTTCCACGCGTGCACGTTGCTCGCCGCGGTGTGCCACTACGTCGCGATCTGGCTCGCCCTCTTCTCCTGACGCTGCCCACCACCACCACCTTGATTTGGTATCGAGTTCCCATAACGATCATGAAAATTTGGTCGGTCGATACCAAATCAAGTGGGGGTGGGGTTTCGGTCGGGAATATCGCGGTGGCGCTGTGCCTTGACGATGTGTAATGATGTAATCAAGCAATCAGTGTAAGGAGACACATCATGCGAAGCACAGAAGCTTTCGAAGGACGAACCGAGCGCCGATCCCGCCGCGAGGACGCGCCGCACGGCCGAGGTGGCCGCGGCCACCGGGGCCACCGGGGCCACTCGCACGGCTTCGGCCGCCCGGGCGGCTGGCAGCAGGCCGACCTCCCGTCCGCCGACGACGCCGCGAAGTGGTTCACCGGCCGCCTGCCGGGCGACTGGTACGTCGGCGAACCGGCGGTCACCGTCGACCGCGAAGAGATTCTCGTGACCGGCGAGTTGCCGGCGCCTGACGGCGCGGACGAGAACACGGACACCTCCGCTGCCGAGGGCCGGATCAGCCGGTTCCGCGAGCAGACCCGCGACGAGCGGATCAAGATCGCGGACGAGGCGCAGTCCCGCTACGGCCGCAAGGTGGCCTGGGGCGCCTCGATCGGCGACACCCAGGTGCTGTTCACCCATCTCGCCGTGCCGGTGATGACCCGGCTCCGGCAGGACGAGCGCCGCGTGCTCGACACCCTCGTCGACGCCGGCGTCGCGCGGTCACGGTCCGACGCGCTGGCCTGGTGCGTCACCCTCGTCGGTGAGCACACCGAGGAGTGGCTGGCCGGCCTGCGCACCGCGATGACCGAGGTCGACAAGCTGCGCGCCGAGGGCCCGACCCTCTAACCGCGTACCGCCGACGGCGACGCGGCGAGTTGGTCAAGCCCTGAGTTTGAGAACGAGCGCGTCGGCGTCGGCGACCGGCAGGGCGCACACCATGCCGCGGCAGACATAGGCTGCCGCGGCATCGTCGACCAGCGGCCGGTCCGCGAGCAGCGGGATACCGGGAGTGTCGGGCCTGCCGGCAACGACCACCCCGCCGGGAGGTCGGTGCAGCCAGGCGGTGCGCACCAGCTCGATGTCGTCACCGACGATCGCCACCTGCACAGGCCCGCTGACGAGGCCCTCGGCCGCCGCGAGCGCCCAGCCCAGGAACCGCGGGTGCTGCACCCCCAGCACCCCGACCAGGCGCAAAGCGTCCTCGGCGAGGGCGCGGTGAGACGGGGAGCCCGTCAACGCGGAGTAGGTCAGCAGGGCCGTGGCCAAAGCGCTCGATCCCGACGGCGCCGCGTTGTCCGTGGGATCGCGCGGCCGGCGAACCAGGACCTCGGCGTCGTCGCCGGTGTCGAAGAATCCGCCCTGCCCGTCGCCGAAGCGGGCCGTCGCCACGGTGAGCAGATCGCCCGCGATCTGCAGCCAGCGCGGTGATCCCGTCGCCTGGTGCAGGACGAGCAGACCCTCGGCGAGGTCGCCGTAGTCCTCTGCCACACCGAGCGCGGCGCCGACTGCGCCGTCGCGCGAAGTCCGGCGCAGCCGGCCGTCGACCAGATGCGTGCTGACGAGTAGTTCGGCGCACCGCTCGGCCGCATCGAGGTACCTCGGCTCGTCGAGGACCATTGCGGCTTCGGCGAGCCCGGCGATCGCCAAGCCGTTCCACGCAGTGACGACCTTGTCGTCGCGTGCCGGCTGCGGACGGACGGTGCGCGCGGCCAGCAGCACACCGCGCACGTTCTCGTAACGCTCGACATCGTCCGGGTCGCTTCGCAGTTGCAGCGTGGACGCACCGTGCTCGAACGTTCCCATCTCGGTCACGGTGAACGTCTCGGCAGCGAACGCCGCGTCCCCGGCGTCGAGCACCTCGCGTAGTTGGTCGGGCGTCCAGACGTAGGTGAGCCCTTCGACGCCGTCGGTGTCCGCATCGAGGGCGGATGCGAACCCACCCTCGGCCGTGCCGAGGTCGCGCTGCAGGAAGTCGGCAGTCTCGCGGGCGATGCGCCCGGCGAGCGGGGACGACGTGAGTCGCCACCAGTGCAGGTACGCGCGCAGCAACAGCGCGTTGTCGTAGAGCATCTTCTCGAAGTGCGGCACCACCCACTGCGCGTCGACGCTGTACCGCGCGAAGCCACCGGCGAGCTGGTCGTACATGCCGCCGCGCGCCATCGCCTCGAGCGTGTGCGCGGACATCGCGAGCGACGCGGGATCTCCGGTGCGCTCGTGCCGGCGAAGCAAGAACTCGAGAACCATGGACGGCGGGAACTTGGGAGCACCACCGAAGCCGCCGTGGTTGCTGTCGAACTGCGGGACGAGCCGGGCCGCGGCGGCGTCGAGGTGCGCGGCGTCGGGCACCGGCCCGCGCGCAGGGTTGGTGTCGCCGGCCTGGGCGAGGGCGTCGACGATGCGCTGTCCGGCGGCGAGCACGTCGTCCCGGCGCTCGCGCCATGCCTCGGACAGCGCGTGCAACAGCTGGACGAAGTGGTCACGCGGGAAGAATGTCCCGGCGTAGAAAGGCGATCCGTCCGGTGTGAGGATGCAGGTCATCGGCCAACCGCCCTGCCCGGTCAGGGCGGTGGTCGCCTCCATGTAGACGGCGTCGACGTCCGGGCGTTCCTCCCGGTCGACCTTGACGTTGACGAAGTCCGCGTTCATGACGGCAGCGACGTCCTCGCGCTCGAACGAGTCGTGCGCCATCACGTGACACCAGTGGCAGGCCGCGTAACCGACCGAGAGCAGGATCGGGACGTCGCGCCGCTTGGCTTCCGCGAACGCCTCGTCGCCCCACTCGTGCCAGTCGACCGGGTTGTCGGCGTGCTGACGCAGGTACGGGGAGGTGGACGAGGCGAGCCGGTTCACCTCACCGACGTTAGCTCTTCGCGCAGGTCGTGAAGTTCAGTGCCGCCTTCAGCGTGCTGTGCTTGCTTCCCTTCGCGAACACGACCGTGCCGTTGAGCGTGTAGGTCTTGCCCGGCGTGAGCGACGCTCCGTCGATGCGCCGCTTGTGCACGGTACGGCTGCCGAGCTCGAGCGTGCGCGACTTGACGTTCCAGTGTTTGGCCGGGTTGGCGCCGACCTTCACGTGGACCAAGACCGGGGGCAGGCACGAGGTCGGCCCGATCAACGTCACCTTCCCGGCGGCGTTGTGTTTGTGCACCTGGTGCGTGGTGTCCGGCAGCGCGACCCGCACGACGTGCAGGCCGTCCCCCGCGACGCCATCGGTCTGCGTCGACCACACAACCGTGGCAATGCCCTGCGTACCCGACGCGATCTGCGGCATGTTGGTGACGATCGTGCTGCCGTGATCGGCATTGAAGCGGTAGATCGCCGCATGCGTGTCGTCCGCGTAGTCAGCCACGGTGATCTTGCCGCATTCGTTCGCCACATCGAGCAGCCGTCCGCTGCTGTCACGGCTGGCGTCGTGCGACCCCGGCGCACAGGCGTTGTGATCAGCGGTGTTCTTGGCCTTGGTGAACCCGTGCCCGTTCCACTTCGCGATCACCGGACGGTAGTCGGCGTCGTTGTTGGTACCGATGTAACGCAGCCCGTGCGGCGTGTTCTTCAGCACGCTCGGCCGGCCCGTCCAGGTGCCCGGGACGTTGTGGAACTTGCCGAAGGTGCCCGACATCGCCCCGCTCGCGTAGCGCGCCGGCGTGCCGATCGATCCGTACCTGTCGATCGTCATGACCGGGGTGTGCCCGGTGAACGCGAGTTCCGCGTCACCGAGTACCCACGGCGTCGAGGACGTCTTGAATCCGCTGCCGATCCCCGGTGTGACCTGCACCCGGTGCGCAGGCAGTGGCGGATAGGCGACCGTCCAGATCTTCGACAGGTCGGGTGCGTACTCGGCATCGAGCAACTGACCGTGGCTCGGTGCCGGTTCGACGTCCTGCGCGGGGGTGAGGTTCTGGCCGCGCGTCGTGGTGACCTCGGCGATCTCGCCGCCCTCAGACATCGTCCCGGCGTTGACGGTGTCGTGGAACCAGAGCACCGTCACCTTTCCGGACGGCGTCGACAGCACCTTGATGTCGCTCGCCGTCGCGGCGTCGAGCGGGTCGATGTCCTGCACACCGCCCTTGCACGAGTTCGCCCCGGTCGGCAGCGTGCAGAAATGGATCAGCCTGCCGGTGGACGACGACGTCGCCGCGATCCAGGCGATGTAGGCGGTACCGCTCGAGTCGGCAGCGACGTCGAAGTTGCCGAAGGATTGTCCGGTCGCAATGGTGATCTTCTTGCCGGTGACGCCCGGATTGTGCCCGGTGGCTGCGGCTGCCGGGGCGGCCGCGGCCGGCCCGCCGACCGTCAGGGCCGCAGCAGTAGCCACGGCAAGCGGCAGGATGTATCGGCGCATGCGCTCTCCCTCGAAACGAACGGCGATCGTCCGAACACTAGGGCCGCGCGGAGAGCGCGGTAAAGCCCGAAAAGGCAACGACTGCTCCGGATCGGTTCATCCAGCAGAAATCTCGCAAACTCGTACAGTCGGGTGATGCCCGATCGCGCATATGACGTCGTCCTGTTCGGCGCCACCGGCTTCGCCGGGCGGCTCACCGCCGAATACCTCGCCCGCCATGCCCCGGCCGATCTTCGCTGGGCCCTCGCCGGGCGCAACCTGGCAAGACTCGAGAACGTCCGCGCATCACTCGCGGCGATCGATCCGCAGCTCTCGACGCTGCGGTTGCTCGAGGCGGACACGGGCGACGCAGCCACGCTGCGCGCGATCGCAGCCGACGCGAAGGTGATCGCAACGACGGTCGGGCCGTATATCCGGCACGGTGAGACGGTGGTCGCGGCCTGCGCAGAAGCCGGCACCGACTACGTCGACCTGACCGGAGAGCCGGAGTTCGTCGACACGATGTACGTGCGCCACCACGACGCTGCGGTGCGAAGCGGTGCGCGGATCGTCCACGCGTGCGGGTTCGACTCGATCCCCTACGACCTCGGGGTCTATTACACGGTGCTGCAACTGCCGGACGGGTGCCGATCTCGGTGCGCGGCTACCTCGAGGTGTCCGGCCGGCCCTCCGGCGGTACCGCGCACTCGGCGCTGAACGCGTTCTCGCGACTGCGCGAAACCGGGTCGGCTGCGCGCGAACGCCGCCGGATCGAGCCGGGCACGCCGGCCGGACGGTCGGTGCACAGCGGTCCGGGGCGGCCGCATCGCGCACACCAGCCCGAGGGGTGGGCGCTGCCGATGCCGAGCCTCGATCCGCAGGTCGTCGGTCGCTCGGCGCGCGCCCTGGACCGTTACGGTCCGGATTTCCGCTACGCCCACCACGTGCTCGTCCCGCACGTGTGGACGGCCGCCGGCCTCGCCGCCGGCGCGACCGGTCTCGTCGCGGTGGCGCAGGTGCCGCCGCTGCGCAACGCCGTCCTCAACCGGATCCCGCAGGGCACCGGACCGTCCGAGGCGCAACGGGCGCGGCACTGGTTCCGCGTGACGTTCGTCGGCGAGGGCGACGGTCGGCGGGTGGTGACCCGGGTGTCCGGCGGAGACCCGGGCTACGACGAGACGGCGCGGATGCTCGGTGAGTCCGCGCTCGCGCTGGCCGGTGACGATCTGCCGGCCACGGCGGGGCAGGTCACGACCGCGACCGCCATGGGCGATGCGCTGATCGAGCGGCTGCAGAAATCCGGAATGCGCTTCGAGGTGCTCGAGTCGGACTAGCGCTTCGGACGGCTGGTTCGTCGCGTCTCGAGCGGCGGTTGCGTC
>DASXJN010000139.1:0-6442 GCA_036497365.1 Jatrophihabitantaceae bacterium
ATAGGGCGGTTCGCGCCTCTTGATCAAGCGACGTCAACCGGCGGTGTGCGGAGCTACGGCACGCGCGATGGCTGTGAGTCGGGCGTTCGTCAGCCCTGGTGCACCGACGAGCAGCTCGAAGTCTCTGCCGTTCTCGAGCCAATCGACGGTTGCTGTGTGCGGACTCCACAACTGCATGGCACCCGGGCCGATACCACTCGGATGGCTGAACACCTTCGGACGACCGACAATTTTGACGATGTTCCGGAATGCCAATCGCACGTTGTGGACCGGTGCCGCGCCGAGGGTCTCGTCCAGAACAATCGTCGACTTGTCGTCGTCGGAGACATATGAGCAGCTGTCAGCGTGCGGCATCGAATCGCGGTGACCGCGACCGACGCCCGGCACCAAGCGACGTGCGAGCGACGGAGTCAGGTACGCGCACGTGCCTGACCGGGCAACAGCGGGGACGGTCGTCACCGGCGGCGCGGAGTAGGGGACGATGCTCTGCAGCGTCATCGTCGACAGGCTCGGGAGAGGGTTTGCTGCGGCTCGCGACGAAGGTGCGGGCGGCGTCGCAGCTGCAGGGGGTGACGGAGCTACGTGCGGCGACGAAGCTGCACCGCTGTGCCCACCCGAGCCACACGCGGCGAGCGACACGACGCCCACGAGGCCGCACATCGCTGCTCCGACCCACTCGAGCGCCTTGATCACCGGTAGTCGCCGGCGTCGTGACGGAGATGGCGGAGCAGGGCGAAGACCTCACGCAGCTGCTCCTCGTCCAGCGCCGACATGCCGAAACGCGCGGCGTTGAGATCGGCGGTGGCCTTGGTCGCCACGGCCCGCCCGTCGTCGGTGATCACCGCCAGGGTGCCCCGTCCGTCCTGCGGGTTGGGTTCACGGCGCACAAGGCCCGCGGCCTCGAGCCGGTCGATCACGTTGGTGACCGAGGTCGCGTGTACCTGCAGCCGCTCGCCGATCTTCGACAGCGGTAACGATCCGTTGCGCGAGTACATCAGCAGCACCAACGCCTCGTACCTGCTGAACGTGACGCCGTAGGGCCGCAGCATCGCGTCCAGGTCCGCGAGCAAGATCTGGTGTGCACGCATGATCGACGTGACCGCGCGCATCGACGCGTAGACGTCGTCCTGCTCCCCCGGCCAGTTCCGCTCCCACAGCTGGCCGGCGCGCTCGATCGGATCGAACCCGAGCGGCGGCTGCGACTGCGGCATCCCCGCAGGTTACCCAGCCTCGGACGACGGCGTGCTAGACCTGTCGCATGCCCCGCCGTTTGTTCTTGATCACCGGCCCGGCCGTCGTGGCAGCCGCGTTACTGGTCGGCACGCTCGTCGACCCGGCGAGCGCCGGCGCACGCGCGCTACCGGGGCACGGCACGCCGGTGCTCGGGAAGCGGGTGATCGGGCACAGCGTGCAGGGCCGCAAGATCGTCGCGTACCACCTCGGCGACCCACGTGCCAAGACGACCGCGCTGATCATCGGGCAGATGCACGGCGACGAGCCCGCGGGCATCAAGGTCGCGAACTCGATCATCCACGGCTCGCACAGCATCGAGGGGATCAACCTCTGGGTGATCCCGACGATGAATCCGGACGGCAGCCATCGCGACACCAGGCAGAACGCGCACGGCGTCGACCTGAACCGCAACTGGCCGCACAACTGGAAACGGCTGTCCGGCCAGTACTACTCCGGGCCGCGGCCGCTGTCCGAGCCGGAGACCCGGGCGGTGTGGAAGTTCCTCAAGCGGATGCGGCCGCGCTACGTGGTGTCGTTGCACCAGCCGCTCGACGGCGTCGACAAGACTGCCGGACACGGCAAGGCGTATCGCAAGTTCCGCAACGCGCTCGCGCGCAACCTGCATCTCCAGGTGAAGAATTTCAACTGCTGGTCGGTGTGCCACGGGTCCATGTCGGGGTGGTACGAGCAGCACCACATCGGCGTAGCAGTCGAGACCGTCGAGTTCGGCTGGCATCCCAAGCGGAGCTATCTCGTCGGCACCGCGCGCCGGGGCATCGTCTCGGCATTGCACGGATCGTTCGGGTCGCTGCGCCGGCACGATCCGCACGTGCAGCTGCACTACACACCGTCGTCGGGTGCGGTCACCGTGCGCGGATGGGCCTACGACGTCGATGCGCCGAACACTCGCCTGCTCGTTCATCTGGACGAAGGCACCCAGACGCTCGCACGACACCGCACTCACCAGCCCAGTCCGACGCTGGACCGACGCCGGCGCATCCGCGGCGCACATGCCTTCGGGTTCACGCTGCCCGCGAAGCCGGGGACGCATCGGTATTGCTTCAGCGCGCGCAACCTGCGCGCGGGTGCGAACAACCGCACCTGCGAAACCGTTCGGGTGCCGTCCTAGGGTCGAGGCATGCCCGATGCCAGCGCCCGTCCTGAGACCCGCCGCGTAGACCAGACCGACGACTTCTTCGGCACCCCGGTCGCCGACCCGTACCGGTGGCTGGAGGACACCGACGACGCCGAGGTCGCGAGCTGGCTGAAGGAGCAGGCGGCGAGCACCCGCGAACAACTGGACGCGCTCCCCGGTCGCACCGCCATCACCGCAGCACTCGACCGCGCGGTTCGCCTGCCGCACAGCGGCCTGCCGGTGCACCGCGGCAAGTGGTGGTTCCGGCTCGCCAACGACGGCGTGCAGCAGCAGGACGTCCTGCTCCTTTCCGAGGAGCCGTTCGGTGCGGCGCGCACGCTGATCGACCCGAACCTGCTCGGCGGCGACCTGAGCACGTCGCTTGCGGTCGCGCGGCCGAGCCCGGACGGCACGCTCGTCGCCTACTCCTACAGCGAGGCCGGCAGCGACTGGCGCACCTGGCGGGTGCACGAGGTCGCCACCGGCACCGACCTCGCCGACGAGGTGCGGTGGTCGAAGTTCGGCTGGCCGGTCTGGCTGCCGGACGGCACCGGCTTCTTCTACGACCGGTTCGACCCGCCGCCGGAGGGCGATGCGTACGTGGCGCGCAACGATCCCGGACGGATCGAACTGCACCGTCTGGGTACCGAGCAGGATGCCGACGAGCTCGTGTTCGCGCTGCCCGACGAGCCCGAGACGACGAGCTGGGCCGAGATCACAGACGACGGACGCTGGCTCGTGATCGTCGCGACGAAGGGCACCGAGCACGCCGGGCGCGTGTGGGTACGCGAACTCGCCGGCGACGACGAGACGCTGCGTCCGATCGTCCCCGAGCCCACGGCCAACTGGCAGTTGCTCGGCTCGGTGGACGACGAGCTCGTCATGATCACCGACCTGGACGCACCGCGTTGCCGGGTCGTCGCGCTGTCTGCCACGGACGGGTCGGTGCGCGAACTCGTTGCCGAGGCGGCCGACCGGCTCGAGAGCGGCGCAGTCGCCGGTGGACGGCTCTTGCTGCACTGGCTCCGTGACGCGGCCGCCCGACTCAGCGTGCACGACCTCGACGGCGCACCACTGCATGACGTCGATCTGCCCTCGCTCGGCAGCATCGAAGGCATCGAGGCGCGGGAGTCCGAGCCGCTGGCGCACCTCGCCTGGAGCACGTTCACCGATCCGGACAGTGTGCTCGCATACGACGTCGAGACCGGCGAGCTCTCGGTTGCCTTCGACACCGATCTGTCGTCCGACCTCGTTACCGAGCAGATCTGGGTGACCAGTGCGGACGGCACGCGCTTGCCGGTGTTCCTGGTGCACCGTCCGGATGTCGGTCAGGACAACGGACCGCATCCCGCCTGGCTCTACGGGTACGGCGGGTTCCGCATCGCGATGACGCCCTCGTTCGATGCCACCCGGTTCGCCTACGCCTCCGCAGGCGGCGTGGTCGCCGTCGCCTGCTTGCGGGGTGGCGGCGAGTACGGCACCGCGTGGCACGACGACGGTCGGCTGGCGAACAAGCAGCACGTCTTCGACGACGCGATCGCGACCGCGGAGCATCTGATCAGCACCGGATGGACCGACCGCTCGCAGCTCGGGCTGTCCGGGCGGTCGAACGGCGGGCTGCTCGCCGGCGCCGTCCTGACCCAGCGACCCGACCTGTTCGCCGCGGTGATCCCCGAGGTCGGCGTGCACGACCTGCTGCGCTTCCCGTTGTGGACGATCGGTTGGGCTTGGACCTCGGACTACGGCGACCCACGCGCCGACGAGGAGCAATTCCGCACCGTCTACGCGTACTCGCCGCTGCACAATCTGCGGGCGGATGTCGCCTATCCGCCGGTGCTCGTGATGACCAGCGACCACGACGACCGCGTCGTGCCCGCCCACAGCATCAAGTTCGCCGCTCAGCTGCAAGCCGTCTCGCCGCGTGAGGCGATCGCATTGCTGCGCGTCGAGAGCAGCGGTGGGCACGGCCTGGGCCGGTCACACGACGCGCTGGTCGCGGAGCGAACCGACTTCCTGGCGTTCCTGTCTCGGTACACCGGCTTGGCCTGGCAGTAACGTCTGTCAAATGAGTGACGCGCTGGACCGTCTGGACCTGCTGGACCTCGACGACGATCTCGACGACGAGGATCGCCTTCTGCGTGACACCGTCCGAAAGTTCGCCGACGACCGGCTGCGGCCGAACATCCAGAAGTGGTTCGAGGACGGCACGCTGCCGGCGCGTGAACTGGCCCAGGAGTTCGGCTCGCTCGGCGTGCTCGGCATGCATCTCGAGGGCTATGGCTGCCAGGGGGCCAAGCCGTCGCAGTACGGGCTCGTCTGCGCCGAGGTCGAGGCCGTCGACTCCGGCCTTCGGTCGCTGGTGAGTGTCCAGGGCTCGCTCGCGATGTACGCGATCCACGCCTACGGCAGCGAGGAGCAGAAGCAGCACTGGCTGCCGCGCATGGCTGCCGGCGACGCGGTCGGTTGCTTCGGCCTGACCGAGCCCGACTCCGGGTCCGACCCCGGCTCGATGCGCACGCGCGCGCGCCGTGACGGCGACGACTGGATCCTGTCCGGCAACAAGATGTGGATCACGAACGGATCGATCGCCGACGTGGCCGTGGTCTGGGCGCGCACCGAGGAGGACGGCGTCCGCGGCTTCCTCGTCGAGAAGGGCACACCCGGCTTCAGCGCGCAGGACGTGCACCACAAGATCTCGCTGCGCGCGTCGATCACCAGCGAGCTGATCCTGGACGACGTGCGAGTGCCGTCGTCAGCGATGCTGCCCGAGGTGCGCGGGCTGCGCGGGCCGCTAGGGTGCCTGACCGAAGCCCGGTTCGGCATCGTCTGGGGCGTCACCGGCGCCGCGCGCGACGCGCTGGCCGCCACGCTCGACTTCGCCGGCAGCCGTACCCAGTTCGGCAAACCGATCGCCGGATTCCAGCTGACCCAGAAGAAGCTGGCCGATCTCGCCGTGCAACTTCAGCAGACGCAGCTGGTCGCGTTGCGCCTCGGCGAGCTGAAGGACGCCGGACGCATCACGCCGTACCAGGTGAGCTTCGGCAAGTTCTCCAACGTCCGCGGGGCACTGGAGATCTGTCGCGAGGCCCGCTCCGTGCTGGGCGGCAGCGGCATCACCACCGAGTACCCCGTGCTGCGGCACGCGGTGAACCTGGAGACGGTGTACACGTACGAGGGCACCCACGAGGTGCACACCCTCGTGCTCGGAAACCAGCTGACCGGTCTCGACGCGTTCCGCTGATCGGCTCAGCCCAGATCGGCCAGCCGCCCCGCCAGGAAGTCCCGCTCCACCTCGTTCGCGGTGAGATGCAACGCCTCGGCGTACGCATCCCGCGCCTCGTCCGTGCGCCCGAGCCGACGCAAAAAATCTGCGCGCGACGAGGCGAGGTAGCCGTAGCCGGCCAGCAGCGGTTCGTCCGCGAGTTCGTCGAGGGCGGCGAGCCCGGCGGCCGGACCGTCCGCGAAGCCGATCGCGACCGCGCGGTTCAGCGCGACGACCGGCGACGGCCAGATGTCGACGAGCACGTTGTACAGCGCGACGACTTCCGTCCAATCGGTGAGCTCCCACGACGCGGCGTCGGCGTGTACTGCCGCGATCGCCGCTTGCAGCGCGTACCGGCTCGGCGGGCGGCCGCGCAGCGCCACACGGACGAGGTCGATGCCCTCCCTGATGGCAGTGCGATCCCAACGATCACGGTCCTGCTCGGCGAGCAGCACCAACCGGCCGTCCGCTGTCGTACGCGTTTCGCGGCGGGCATCGGTGAGTACCAGCAGGGCGAGCAGCCCGCTCACATCCGCGGAATCGGGGACGAGCTGGTGCAGCATGCGCGCGAGGTCGACGGCGCGCTCGACGAGATCGCGGCGCACCAGCGCAGCACCGGCCGGTGCGGTGTGCCCGGTCGTGAACAGCAGGTGCACGACCTCGGCGACCGCGGTGATGCGGGCGGGCAACTCGGTTGCCGACGGCACGCGATACGGAATGCCTGCCTTCGCGATCTTCTTCTTCGCGCGCGTGAGGCGGGCTGCCATCGTCGACTCGCTGATCAGGAACGCGCGCGCGACGTCCGCGGTCGA
>DASXJN010000140.1:0-2262 GCA_036497365.1 Jatrophihabitantaceae bacterium
ACAACGCGATCGACTCGCCATGTGCCGATAGCGTCAGCACGCTTCCGGACAATGACCAGGCAATCAGGCCGTGCCCGACAACTCGACCGAACCGCTCTTGGGCACGCTGCATCGCAGGACTCGGCAGAAGGCCACCGCACAGATACCCAGGGCCGACGTCGTGACCGAGCTCGAATCGATGGCCAACGGCGTGCAATCTTTGCGTCCGAACGAAGCAATTGCCCGTAACTGTCACGCCACCTGGCTTGAACACCAGCGTCGACCCCGAGGCCACATCGGCCCAGGTGACGCCTTGCAATGCTCGCGTAGGGTCACCGCCTGCCGCCGGCGATGAATCCGAACCGCGGTTGACGGCGAACAGTACGGTGCCGATCACCAGTGCAGCGACGACAACGGCGGCGGAGAGCATCGCCAGCGTGCGGTGCGCTCGCGACGGGGTCGGCTGCAGCAGCTCGATCGGGTCGACGTCGGACGGCTCGGCTACCGCCGTCCCACTCCGCCAGCGCTCCCCCGCAGAGCGCAACCGCGCGTCCATCTGCTCGTCAGTCATCGCTGTCTCCCAACACCGCACGCAGCCGGCTGCGTGCGTCGAACAAGGTCGACTTCACCGTCCCGGACGAACACGCCATGACCGCGGCGGTCTCGTCCACGCTCAGCCCGACGAAGTAGTGCAGATGCACGGCAAGCTGTTGGCGCTCGGGTAGCTGCCGGATCGAGCGCTCGAGGTCGACGTCGGCATCGGCGTCGGACACGGCGACGTCCGGCAGCTCGGCCGAGTCGTCGACGACCCGCAACCACCGCACGCGGCGACGACGCGAGGCCCGCGCCTGGTCGGCGACGATCGCCAGCAACCAGGTGAGCGCCGATCCGCGCGACGGGTCGTACGACGCCCGCTTCTGCCACGCGCGCGACAGCGACTCTTGGACGACGTCGTCAGGATCCGCGTGCGGGGCGAGCCGTTGTGCGAGCCGCGCCATCGGCACCAGGGCCGGACCGGCCCAGGCAGCGAACACACCTGGGTCGTCCAGGTCGCCCTCGGCACCGATCTGCACCTGCACACTGTGTCTACGTCACGACACCGGTTCAAGGTTGGGTTGTTTGTCGACCGGATGACGCAGGCTGGCCACCACCGCAGCACCCAGCACCAGGACGATCACGCCGAGACTGACCAGCGACGGGATCTCCGGGATCGACGTACTGACCGTCTTGTGGCCGGCCTGCAGCACGAGCTTGATGCCGATGAAGGCAAGGATGACTGCGAGCCCAGTGCCGAGGTAATGGAACCGGTCGAGCATTCCGGACAGCAGGAAGTACAGCGCGCGAAGGCCGAGTATCGCGAACGCGTTCGACGTGTAGACGATGAACGTGTTGTCGCTGACCGCGAGCACCGCAGGAACCGAGTCGACGGCGAAGACGAGGTCCGCTGCCTCGATGACGACGACGACTGCGAGGAGCGGTGTTGCCACCAGCCGGCCCGCTTCGCGCACGAAGAACCGGTGACCGGCGTACTCATCCCGCACCGGAATCACCTTGCGCAGCAGGCGAAGCGCGACGCTGCGCTGCGGGTCGTACTCGTCGTCCCCGCCACGTACGAGCTTGTAGGCGCTGTAGAGCAGGACCGCTGCGAACACGAACAGCACCGCGGTGAACGAGCTGACGATCTCGATGCCGACGGCAAGGAACAACCCGCGGAACACCAGCGCTCCGAGCACGCCGAAGAACAGCACGCGGTGCTGGAACTCGCGCGGGACGGCGAAGTAGCCGAAAATCAGCGCGAACACGAACAGGTTGTCGACCGACAGGCTCTTCTCGAGCAACCACGCGGTGGTGAACTGCGTGCCGGCCGTGCCGCCCATCGTCAGGGTCACCACGAGCGCGAACACGAGCGCGAGCCCGACCCACGCCGCGCTCCACCAGGCGGCCTCGCGAAATCCGATCACGTGGTCCTTGCGGTGCGCGAGCAGATCGATGGCGAGCAGCACGACGACGGCGGCCCCGAAGGCCAGCCAGGCCCAGATCGATACGGTCATGCTTCCAGGATCGGTCGCCGGGGTCCGGCATGACCAGGTCACGCCCGGACGATCTGGAGCTCCTTCGTTGCCGGATTCCGGCAATCACGCCCAGCCGAGCAGCTGAGCGCCGAGTGCTGCGACATGCAGCCGGAGCCGGTCGGCGGCGCCGTCCGGGTCGAGACCGGTCAGCGCACGCACCCGGCTGAGCCGGTAGGTCACCGCGCGGACCGAAAGGTGCATCGTCCGCGCG